>JAQUGJ010000101.1:0-3715 GCA_028684255.1 Bacilli bacterium
TTATTGCAATATAAATTATTTAATTTTACTAAATCTAATTGATAATTTTCAAATGAATTATCTTTATTTATTAATATATCTTTCATATTAAATAATATGAAAAAAATAGGTTTTAAAACCTATTTTATATAATATTCATAATATTCTTCAAAAGTTATATTGTTTGCATAAATGTAAGTTGCAACTTCTATTCCTACATATCTATAATGCCAAGGTTCAAATGAGTATCCAGTAAGATTTTCTTTATTTTTAGGATACCTTAAAATAAATCCGTATTTATAACAGTTATTAATTAACCAATTATATTCTTTTGAATCCTCTTTTATAAATTTTGTATCTAATGTCATTATATCGATTGCAAGACCTGTTTGATGTTCTGAATGACCTGGTTTAGAAGAATATTTATTAGCATTTTCTTCACCATCTTCTAAAACATAATTATTGTAAATATATCTTTGATCATAGTAACTTCTATAAGATGATTTATTTTTAATTTTAATGTCATTTTTTAAAGCCTCATCAACCATTTTTTTAAAGTAATCGTATACTAACTTATCAGCAGAATGACCTGTATAAGAGTAGGTTAGATTCATTGCAAGCATATTTTTATTTTTATAATCATTATCTAAACGATAAAACTTATTAACTAATATTAAGTAACCTTTGCTTAAATCCGTTTGTTTAATGTTTTCATAGTAACCATAATCTAACATAGAGTTTACATGACTAATTACTTCTTTAGAACTTAGTAAAGGTTTTTTTTGACTATAATCTATATAACGTTTTAAATTATCTTGTTTATAATATTTTTCTTGTTTTAATAAATCAATATTATAATCAATATCATTATTTACTAAATAGATAACGTTTTCAAAACCAATATCTTTTTTTAGATATTGTAAGTAATCTTCTAATTTTTCTTCTATGTAATCTTTTGATTTTAATATTTCTAATACATTAGGACTATAACTAACATCTAATATAGCTTTTATTTCAATATCAGAAGTATTATCTAAAATATAACTTATTTCTGTTTTATTATAACCTTTATTTTGTAATTTTATCTTATCGTTTGTTTTATCGCCCACTTTGTAGACTATAAAAAATGAAATAATTATTATAAGTAAATAAATTAATCTTTTTTTCATGTTTATCTTTCAACAAAGAAAGCATAATATTCATCGAATGTAATATTTAATTCTTTGATTCTAGTCGCTATATCAATTCCAACATAGCGGTAGTGCCAAGATTCATATTGAAATCCAGTTAAATATTGCTTATCCTTAGGATATCTTAAAATAAAACCATAAAGGTGGGCATTTTGAGTAAGCCACTCAAATTCCGGGGTAGTTTCAAAAGTAGCCTGATTACTAGTTAAAGTACTAATATCGATTGCAAGACCAGTTTGATGTTCTGAATGTCCGGGACGAGCTGCGATTAAATCAGCACCTGATTCACCACGAGACATTTTATAATTATTGTAAACTTTCTCTTGATAATCGTATTTGCGATAACTAGAGTTCGCTAAAATTATCAATCCTTCTGCTTTTGCTTCATTTACCATTTCTTTAAATGCATTGTAGACATCTGATCTAATACTATTGTTGTTAAAGGCATATTGTAATCCCATATTTATAACGTCGGGAGCTTCATAATCCTTTGGCAGTTTATAAAATTTGTTAACAATTAATAAAGTATCCTTTGATGCATCAGTATCTTTTTCGATTGAATAAAATTTATTTTCAGCCCCAACATTTACAACCGCTATAATATCTTTTAATGATACTTCACTAGAACCATTTATCTTTGGTTTCATATCGATGTAATCTAAATACTTTTTATAATTTTTTTTCAAAAAATATTTTTCTTTTAATAAATTAGGTAGTTTTTCATTATATTCCATCTTTAAAAATTCTTCTTTGCTGAAATGATCATTCTTGACTATTGTACTTATTTGAGATTCATTGTATCCTAATTTTTTTAGTTTATACTCATAACTATTGAGTTTTTTAAATACAAAGAAACCTCCAATACCAATTAAAACAACCACAACAAGTATAATTATGAATGCCAAATTTCTTTTTTTATTATAATCCATACTATCACCTAATTTAATTATACATTATTTTAAGATAAATTTAAATATAAAGCATCGATTTTGTTCGACAAATAATTTTTTTCAATTAGAATAAATGTCTTTTATTGTGCCATACTATGATTGAATAGGATGGTGAATATGGAAAACGAAGAATTAATAAAAAAGATAACAAAAGAAGAAGTTTCTGAAGAAGAGGATGATTCTGAAGATGAAGAGGATTCTGAAGATGATTCTGATGAAGTAGTTGTCGATGAAGATTTAGTTAAATTAGACAGTTTTAAAGTATATCCTTCTTCTGAAGATGATGAAACAAAGATAGTCGATGGTGAAAAAGTTGTAGAAGATTTTCATCTATATGAAGAGAACGATGATGAAGAGGATTGATATTCTCTTTATTCAAAGCACATTATGTGCTTTTTTGTTTAAAAGGACATAGTTTTTAGTTTTTTTCATATTTTTAATTAGAGGTGAAATATGAAATTAATTAAATTTTTGTTAGTAATGTTTTTATTATTACCAAATAGTGTGAAGGCTATGAATTTTGCAGAAAGATCTAAAAGTGCCATATTATTAGAAGCAAGTACAGGTGAAGTTGTCTTTGAAAAAAACCCTCATGAAAGATTTGCCCCAGCATCGATGACTAAAATGATGTCGATGTTATTAGTAGTTGAAAATATTGAAAGAAATGTAATCTCTTGGGATGATATAGTGACAGTTTCTCCAAATGCCTCTGGTATGGGTGGAAGTCAAATATTATTAGAAACAAATGAAAAAATGAGTGTTCGTGATTTATTTAAAGGAGTGGCAATTGCAAGTGGTAATGACGCTATTGTAGCACTAGCAGAAAAAATAGCTGGATCTGAAGATATGTTTGTTAAAATGATGAACGATCGATCTCGTGAATTAGGACTTAAAAACACTAATTTTAAAAACTCACACGGATTAGATGAGGCTAATCATTATTCAAGTGCCTATGATATGGCTATTATTGCAAGGGAACTCGTAAATTATCCTGAAGTGTTAGAGTATACAAAAATATATGATACATATTTAAGGGAAAATTTACCAACTAAAGTTTGGTTAGTTAATACTAATAATGTCGTACCGTAAGAATGCAATAAAAAAACAACGTAAAATAAGGGAAAACTCATTTTTGAGAAAATTTTGTCGACTTAAAAGTAATGAAAAAATGATATCAATTTTGGAATAAAAATTGGACTCTTATCTATAATTTATTAGACTGTGAGGATGATAAATTTGGATATTGAAAAATTGATAAGTAGAAAACTACAAATTAAGATGATGAAATTTTTTCTGAGTACTAGTGTTCCTAGAATTTTAAAGGAGTCCTATTTGAAAAATTAAATAGGAGGGAATATTATGTTGAAAATGCCAACAGGAATTTATATTAGGGTATCGACTGAAGAACAGGCTAGAGAAGGATTTTCTATTAATGCTCAAAAAGATAAGTTAACGAAATATGCAGAAGTTCATGACTGGGATATATATGACTTTTATATTGATGATGGAATAAGTGGAAAGAATATCGTCGATAGACCAGAAATTACTAGACTTATTGAAGATGTTAAGGCTAAAAGGGTTACTAATGTATTAGTA
>JAQUGJ010000102.1:0-3687 GCA_028684255.1 Bacilli bacterium
AAACTTTAGTTTTATTAAATCAAAAAATTGATTTAGAAATTACTTCTAATAGTTTTAAACAAATTTTGTCCCTTCCTTATTCTTATTTCAAAGATCATACAACCGGCGACGTCATATCTCGAATGAATGATCTTTCGAATATTAAAGAAGTTATCAGTAAAGTATCACTTTCCATATTTATGGATTTACCACTCTCGGTATTTTCTTTTGTTATTCTTTATTCTATAAGCTCTGAATTATTTTCTATTGTTTTCATTATTGTAATTTTATATTTCATAATCATATTTTTATTTAAAAAAATATTTACCTATTATATTGATGTAACTCAAAAAAATAGAGCTACCGTAACCTCTTATATAGTTGAAAATATAAAAGGCTTTGAAACTGTTAAAGGTTTAAATATTGAATCTAAAGTCAATAAGATTTTTAAAGATAAATATAATAAATTATTAACAAACTCCTTTAAACTAGAAAACCATTATATAACTCAGATGTTTTTAAAAGAGTTGATAAATGATATTGGTGTCCTTTTAATTATAAGTATTGGTTCTATCTTAGTGTTAAAAAATACGATTTCATTAGGAACATTGCTAACTTTTAATACCATTATGTTTTACTTTTTAGACCCAATTAAAAATATTATTGATTTAGATAGTACTATAAAAGAGGCTAACAATTCATTAAAAAGAATTTTATATATTTTAAAAGACAACATTGAAAACGGCATAATAGATAAAAAACTCGATGGCTCAATTCAGTTTAAAAATCTAACCTTTAACTATGACAATAAGAATATAATCAAAAACGTGAATTTTAAAATTAAAAAAAGTAGTAAAGTAATGATCGTCGGTCCTAGTGGATGTGGAAAATCAAGTATTTTAAAGATACTACTAAAATATTATCCAATTGAACGTGGACAAGCTTATATTGATGATGTCGATATAAATGACTATAAGAGCATCTGTTTAAAGAAAAACATCGCCTATATCTCCCAAAACGAAAATTTGTACACTGATACTTTATATAACAACTTAAATATCTCAAGTAATAATAAGGATAAAATATTAAATATTTCTAAACTATGTTATGTTGATGAAATAATTAAAGGTGCCCTCGGTTATAATACACTGATTGAGGAAGACGGTTTTAATATTTCTGGGGGCCAAAAACAAAGAATTATTTTAGCAAGAACTCTACTTAGAAATTTTCAAATATTATTTATCGATGAAGGACTAAATGAAATAGATTGCAACTTAGAAAGAAAAATTTTAAAAAATATTTTTAAATTATTCAATAACAAAACAATAATAATAATATCACATAGACTAGAAAACATGGATTTATATGATCAAGTAATAAACCTTAAAAACCAGCAAGTTATTATGAGAAAAAACAATTGATCAATAATAGAAATTATTCATATATAGTCTATTACCTATTTATACTAACTTTTTTATTAATATTTTTGACATTTTTTTGTGTTTTTTATAAATACAATCCAATTTCCAATTATACAGGTCAAATTATAAAAAAGGAGGATGAGTACAATGTTCATGTATATGTTCCGTATCATAGTTGCAGTGATATTAAAAATGAGTCCTTGGTAATTGATAGTAAAAAATATCAATATTCCATTATCGAAATTAAAGATGGTTATTATTTAGATGATAATCTAAATAAATATTACGAAGTTATAATCTATGTTGATTTAGATAAACAACATTTGATTAACAACAATATTATCGATATAGGTTTTGTTTTAAATAAAACAACATTATATCAAGAATTAAAAAAATTAATGAAAGGATGGCTAATATGAAAAGATTAAACAAAGAAGAACTTATCAATATTAAAGGTGGAATATCTTTTAAAGTTGCCCTTTGTCTTGGTGCTGCTTTTGTATTTATCATCGGTGTTTTCGATGGATATATTAGACCGTTAAGGTGCAATAAATGAGAGTGTTAAACAAAAACGAACTTATTGACATCAAAGGTGGAATAAATTTAACTGGCACTTTAATATCATCAATTATTAAAGGTGTAAATACTTTCTTAGACCTCGGTCGAAGTTTAGGTAGTTCGCTAAGAAGAAGTTTTAGTGGTAAAACATGTCCAGCTTAATTAAATATAAAAATTGGTTTTTCTTATTGATTACACTTATATCTTTACCATTATTTAACTTAATGACAAAGATTATATTTGATTCGGGAAAAATAGTAGGCAGTTTTATTAGAATTGCCATAGAAAAAGGAATTTGTTAAAATTCCTCTTTTTTATCTTCTAAAATGGCTTTTATTCTTCTTACACCAGCACTGCTAGCTTTTTCTTTAATGATTTTAAAACTCATTAATTCATTAGTATTAGTAACGTGCGGTCCACCACATAATTCTTTCGATATATTGCCAATTGAATAAACAGTTACTACATCACCATACTTATCGACAAACAATGCTTCAGCTCCTATTTTTAAAGCCTCTTCTTTACTCATCTCCTTCTTAGTAACTGGTATCTCTTCTTTAATCCAATTATTTACAATTATCTCAGTTTTTTTAATTTCTTCGTCAGTCATTTTATGATCATATGAAAAATCAAAACGCATTCTTTCATCAGTAATATTACTTCCTTTTTGATGTACATCGGGTCCTAACACTGCTTTTAAAGCAGCATTCAATAAATGAGTTGCTGTATGATATTTTACATTCATATTACTTGAACTTGACAGTCCACCTTTAAATTTTTGTGTTGCTCCTGCTCTTGATTTCTCTTGATGTTCAACAAATTTTTGATTGAAACCATCAACGTCAACTGATACACCTTTTTCATTTGCAAGTTCAACTGTCAACTCAATTGGAAAGCCATAAGTATCATATAATTTAAATGCTAAATCTTTGTTTAATTTATCATCTACAGAAATAATAATTTTTTCAAATTCTCTTAATCCTTTTTCTAAAGTTCGATTAAATTTAACCTTTTCATTTCTTAATACTTCTAATACTTCTTTTCTATTTTCAGTTAATTCACTATAGTATTTAGAATAATTGTTAATAATTATTTTTGCTATTTCTTCTTCCCAATTACTATTTGGGTCTATTCCTAATTTTTTAGCATGTCTTATAGCTCTTCTAATCAATCTCCTTAAAATATATCCTTGATCAGTATTTGAAGGTTTAATCGATGCATTATCTGCTGATATAAAGACAGATGTCCTTATATGATCTGCTACTATTCTCATACTTTTTTTAACATCTTCATCTTCATATTTTAAATTTGATAATTCTTCTATTTTATTAATAATATCTTTCCAGATCGAAGTTAAGTAATTATCTTCTACTCCTTCTAATACTGCCACTGTTCTTTCATATCCCATTCCAGTATCAACATTTTTAGAAGGAAGTTCACTAAAATTACCTGATGCATCTTTATTATATTGCATAAAGACATTATTCCAAATTTCAACCCATCTTTTATCATTAGGATCGTGTTTAACTGGAACTGGGTCATTGCTACGCCAATAGAATATTTCAGTATCGGGTCCACAAGGACCCGTCTCACCAGCAATCCAAAAATTGTCTTTTTCACCTAAATAACTAATACGGTCTTCACTTATACCTATTTTCTTCCAAATAGATGCCGATACTTCATCTTTCGGAATTGAATCATTACCTCTAAATACAGTAACAGCTAATTT
>JAQUGJ010000103.1:0-3634 GCA_028684255.1 Bacilli bacterium
GCCTTAAAGATGCTGTTACAAACTCAGATACTTCTAACTTTCCTTTTGTTAAAGTACCTGTTTTATCTGTTAATAAAACATTTATATTTCCAGCAGTTTCAATTCCTACTAGTTTTCTAACAAGTACATTATTTTTAATCATTTTGCGCATATTAGATGAAAGTACTAAAGTAATCATCATCGGCAAACCTTCCGGAACTGCAACTACTATAACAGTGACCATCAAAGTTGCCGCATACAGTAAATGTCCTATCATTAAAGGTCCATTTGTAATAGTTTCACCTATTCTTATAAAATTAAAATTGTTTTGTAAAACAATATTAGAAAAAAGATAAGAAAGACTAACTAAGAAAGCACATACATATCCTATTTTACTGATAAATTGCGCTAGAGTACGAAGTCTTAATTTTAATGGACTGTCACTAGCCTTAACTTGAACTTCCTGTGCTAATTTACCATAAAAAGTATTATCCCCAACTTTAGTTACTCTCATAATTGCATTTTTATTGTATACCGTTGTTCCTCTAAAAAGCATTGATTCTTCAACATTATCACTTTTGCGCTTATATTTTTCTTTGGTTTCACCATTTATTGAAGACTCATCAACCCCTATTTCACCTTCAATAACAATTCCATCAGCAGGTATTTTATCCCCAGTTGATAAAAGCACAATGTCACCTACAACTACGTCATTAATATTAATCTCAATTATTCTTTTATTTCTTTTGACTCTTACTTTTAACTTAGAAGCTTCCTCTTGTAATTTTTTAAAAACTTTTTCACTACCATACTCTGATATAGTAGATATAAAAGATGCTAAAAAAATAGCAATTACTATTCCAATAGTTTCATACCAATCATGCTGTTTTAGCAAAAAAATCACTTTAATCGCTAAAGCTATAAGCAATATTTTAATTATAGGATCCCCTAAGGATTCTATCAACATTTTAAAAAAACTATTTCTTCTTGTTTTAGTTATATCATTACTTCCATATTTTTTCTTACTTTCTAAAACTTCTGCATCATTTAGTCCATATATTCTATCCATAGCATCTCCTTCAATAAAATATATAAATTTAAGTTAAAAGATAGAAGTAGTTTAACATTTCAAATATCGACAATATTGTTTAAATTAATTTAAATATGTTATAATCAACAAGGTGATTATATGAAATTAGAACAATTAGGAAAAAATACTTTTGTACTTTATGGAAAGACCAATATTGGTTTTTATTTATTTAATAATAATGATGTCGTTGTAATTGATACAGGCTTAAATAATGATTCTGCAAAACAGATCCTTGAAATATGCCAAAATAATAACTGGAATATAAAATGCGTTGTTAATACACATGCTCATGCTGACCACATCGGTGGCAATAATTACATTCAAAATGAATTAAATATTCCGATCTATACTAATAAAATGAATATTCTACTTTGTGAACATCCTCATTTACAAACCGTTATAGCATATGGTGGATATCCTTCAAAAGAATTAAGTCATCCTCTATTAGTGCCTCTAAAATCAGAAGTTGCTCAAATAGAAAACAATATTTTACCTGAATGTTTTGAAATTATAGACCTCCCTGGACACCTTGAAGACATGATTGGCTTTAAAACCGATGACGATGTTATATTTTTATCGGATGCAGTAACTGGGATAAATCTTTTAAATAAGGCAAGACTTCAATTTGTTTATGATATTGAGACGAATTTTAAAACTTTAAATAAAATTAAAAATATCAAAGGAACTTATTTTGTTCCAAGCCATGGTGAAACATCTGAAAATGTAGGTGAATTAGTAGAAGAAAATAAAAAAAATATAAATTATTCAATTGATTTATTAAAGGATATTTGCAATAATCCTAAAACATTTGATGAAATAATGAAAGCTATATTTGATCACTTTCATATGAAAATGAATTCAATTCAATATAATATAATTGCAACAACTATTAAATGTTATCTATCTTATATGTTAAATGAAAATTTAATAACGAACGAAATAGGCGATAACTTATTATTATGGGAAACAACAAAAAAGAAAGGCTAACCTTTCTTTTTTTCTTCCATAATTATATTATAGATACAAGAATAACTTCTCGTATTATAAAATCTACAAAACTTTCTAATACTTACACTAGATTTTTTATATAAATTAATGATTTTTTCTTTTTCTTCTTCACTTACTGCATTTGCCGGTTTTTTAAACTTGTTGCCATGTTCTAGTTTAATAGTATTATTTTTAATTGATCGCACTAATTTAAATATGTATTTTGGATGATAATTAGTAATTTCTGCAATCTCCTCATAAGTTAAATAACTTTCATTGTTTAACTTCTTTTTGATTAATTTAATTGCTTCTTCTTTATTCTTACTCACTATATCACCTATTAAATAATATCACTTTATAATTTATTTGTAAATTATAAATCTATAACTTTTTGAATATCTATAAATCTATAATTAGTACAATTATCTGTTCTATAGAAAGCTTTTCGTTCTTTAGTGTTTAATTTGACAAATAATATGCTTATATCGTTACGATTAGTTATCTTACGAATCATATTTTTATCAAATATTATCTTCTCTACCATAAAACTCCCTTCAATGAAACAATATTATACTAGTTTAAAATAAATTGTCAAATTTGAAATTACTTACCTTTTTTATTTCTTGTTTTTAATAACATAACCTTTTCAGTTTCTAATTGTTCAGTTTCTTTTGGATATCCTAATACACCCTTTAATGATTCTAAAGTCTCTGGATCTAATGGAGTTCCATCTCCTAATATTTGTACTACATCATTTATCAAGCTATTATATTTTTTATCGATACTTTTAAACTCTTTCTCGATTTCTTTTAAACGATTATCCGCTCTTTGTTTATTTATAGTATCAGTATTTAAATTTAAAGTTCTTTTCATAGCTTCATATACATTATCGATATCTTTTCTTCCTAAACCAGGAATTTTACTATATTTTTCATCTTCTGATAAAGTAATATTTCTTTTTCCTACATATCCTTTTGTTTTATCAATTAGATATACACTGTGACCTTGTCTTTGTCCTAAAAATAGATTTGCACTATGCCAAGAATCAATACCCGTTAATGAAGCAGTTCTAATTACAGTAACATTATCAAATTTTTGTTCGGAATCTTGATGTAAATGACCTACAAAAACATAAACATTTTTAGCCCTACTAAACTCTTCTGGAAATTGATATTTAATATTTTCAGCTATTTTTTTATCATTTAAATTTTTTCCTTCTGGGCTTTTACCATGACTAAATACAATTAAATTATCACCAAATGATTGACAAGTACTATATCTTAAATCCTTAAATCCAAAATCTACTTGTACTTTTGGATCTTTAGTTTGATTATATATATCATATATATTAGTAAATAAACTGAAACTTGATTTTTCATCGTGATTTCCTGGATTACCTTTAACAATTACCTTATCAAATTCTGTTTTTAATGTCTCAATCATTTGAAGATATCCAACTTTTCCCCATAAATATATTTCTTTAAATCTCGTGTCATTATGTTGTGGTGTTCCTGCTGTTGTTTTATCATCTACCGTATCACTATTAAAATAATCATTTCCAATTCCTAAAATTAATCC
>JAQUGJ010000104.1:0-3584 GCA_028684255.1 Bacilli bacterium
ATAATGCAAATTTTATGTTTTTTGATTCTTATGGTGAATATCATAATGCTTTTAAAGATTTAGGAAAAGATAATCCTAATTATAATTTTAAGTATTATAGTACTAATGAAGCAAATGACCCAGAACACATTCTGCGTGTACCTTTATGGGTATTAGGAATCGATGATTTTGCCTTATTATTACAAGTAGATAGTCATTCACAAATGCAAATACTAGAGCGAATGTTAAAAATGGTTTCAATATTTTCAGCTAATGAAGAACAAGCAGTCAATTATAAAAATCATTTAATTGCTAAAGGTATTATGAATATTTTATATACAAATCAAACTTCATCTAGTAAAAGAAATGACATTTTTTCAATCATCAATGGTTGTGAAACTGAACAATTTAATTTAAATGCACCGGTTCAAGGATTAGGATATACTAGAACTCTTAGAGAATGTTTTAATATAGATACAAAAGGTAATTTTCCAGAGATGAATTTAGTAATTGATTATGTTTCATCTTTTATCGATGATGAGTTAGATAAATTAGAAGTAAATGAGAGCAATTTTTATACTTTAGAAGATCTGGAAAAGGCTTTAAGTTTCACTTTAATTTCTGAAGGATTATTAAAAAACGAACAATTATATGATGAATCTATTACTTTAAAGGTTCGTCTACATAGTTTAGTTATCAGTGAACATGCTAAATTCTTTAGATATCCAGAATATGTAACTGTTGAAAATTATATTGCATCATTAGTATCAGAAAATGGTAAGAAAGCTCAAATAATTAACTTTAACTTAGATGATGTAGATGATAGTTTTGCGAAGACAATTACAAAAATATTTGCACGTTTATTATTTACATTTACAAAAAATTTAGGAACAAGAGCATCAGTGCCATTTCATTTAGTACTAGAAGAAGCACATAGATACGTTCAATCAGACAATGACCGATTTTTATTAGGATACAACATATTTGAAAGGATTGCTAAAGAGGGTCGTAAATATGGAATCGTTCTTAATTTAATCTCTCAAAGACCAGTTGAATTATCAGATACTGTAATATCACAATGTAGTAACTTCATAATATTTAAAATGACCCATCCAATGGACATTGAATATATTAAAAAAATGTTACCTAATATCAGTGCTGATATTATTGAAAAACAAAAGAGTTTACAACCTGGTATGTGTGTAGCGTTTGGTAAATCATTTAAAGTACCAATGATTGTTAAAATGGAAATGCCAAATCCGGAACCACATAGTAGTAACTGTGATGTTGTTTCAAGGTGGCAAAGAGGAAATCAAATCTAGATTATCTAGATTTTTTTTTATAGATATTGTATAATTAAATAGGTGATAAAATGTTTGAAAATTTAGGAGATAGATTACAAAATGCTATTAATAAAATAAAAGGTTATGGAAGAATAACTGAAGAAAATATAGCTGAAGTAACAAGAGAAATTCGTTTAGCGCTTCTAGAAGCTGATGTTAATTATATTGTCGTTAAAGAATTTATAAATAAAGTAAAAGAAAAAGCCTTAGGAGAAGAAGTAAATAAAAGTTTAAAACCAGGTGATTTATTTGTAAAGATTGTTAAAGATGAATTAGTAGAATTATTGGGTGGAAAAAAAGAAGATATTCATACTTCTTCAAATCCATCGATTTTAATGATGGTTGGACTACAAGGTTCTGGTAAAACAACAACTATTGGTAAACTTGGGCTTTTACTTAGAAAAAAGTACAATAAAAAACCTTTATTAGTTGCTTGTGATGTATATAGACCAGCAGCAATCGATCAATTAAAACAAATAGGTAAAGAATTAAACATTGAAGTTTATAGTGAAGGTAAAGTAAACCCAGTCGAAATTGCTCAAAATGCCATAAAATATGCTAATGAGAATAAATTTAATTATGTATTAATTGATACAGCAGGAAGACTTCATATCGATGAAATATTAATGAATGAATTAAATGACATTAATGAATCTGTAAAACCTCATGAAATATTGCTTGTTATTGATAGTATGACAGGACAAGATGCAATAAATGTAATTAAAGGCTTTAATGAGTCATTACCAATCACAGGAGCAGTATTAACTAAATTAGATGGTGATACTAGAGGTGGAGCAGCATTATCAATAAGACATTTAACAAACATTCCGATTAAATTTATTGGTATCAGTGAAAAAATGGATGGAATTGATGAGTTTTATCCAGACAGAATGGCTACCCGTATATTAGGTATGGGCGACATTATGACAATGATAGAAAAAGCCGAAAGTGTTATAGATCAAGAAGAAGCTTTAAAAACTGCTAAAAGAATGCAAAGAGGTAAATTTGATTTAGAAGATTTTTTAAGTCAATTAAAACAAATAAAGAAATTAGGACCTCTAGAAAATTTAATTAAAATGATTCCAGGAGCTTCTAAAATGGGATTAAATGATGTAAAAGTTAATCCAAAAGATTTAGCCCATATTGAAGCGATTATCTTATCGATGACTCCTTATGAAAGAAGTCATCCTGAAGTATTAAAAGCTACTAGAAAACAAAGAATTGCCAAAGGTTCTGGTCGTACAGTGGAAGAGGTCAATCGTCTATTAAAACAATTTGATCAAATGAAAGTTTTAATGAAACAAATGCAAAACGGCAATCTTAAATTACCGTTTTAATGAAATAATTGAGAATGATTATATTCTATTTAGTCATTTACAACATTCACTTTTTGTCTATAGTCATATTATAAAGTAGATAAAGGGGGATTAAAATGTTTAATAGACCATGCTACTGCAACAGACAACCTATGGGTGGTGGAATGCAACCAATAGTTGAACCAACAATAACAACTTGTGTTCAAAAAGATTTCTTCTGTGAAGTTCCACACGTGTGCCCAATACATACCCATACAGTAAATAAAGTACATTACAATCACGTATATACACCAAGGTATTCTTGCTCTGAGTCAACAGAAATAATCAACAATGATTCTGCAAATTGTTGCAATTTTGTAAACAGATAATTATTTATCTGTTTTTTTGTATTCTTCTAAAGTTAAATTATTTTGATAAATATAAGTAGCAGCATCTATACCAATATATCTATAATGCCAAGGTTCATATTTAAAACCAGTAATTTCTTCTCTACCTTTAGGATATCTTAAAATAAAACCATATTTATAACAATTAGAAGATACCCAATTAAATTCTTCACTATCTTCAAATTTGTTATAATCCATATTAGATCCCATAATATCTATTGCAAGTCCTGATTGATGTTCTGAATATCCTGGTTTAGCAGAACATTTTAAAGCATAATCCAATCCATAAGTATCTGAGTAATATTCAAATAGTTTTTTTTGATATTCATAATTCCTATAACCAGAAACACCTTTAATATTTTTATTTAATTTAAAAGCATCATTACACATATTTTCAAATGATAAAGCAGCTTCTTTATCGAGGTATATCTCCTTATTGCAATATAAATTATTTAATTTTACTAAATCTAATTGATAATTTTCAAATGAATTATCTTTATTTATTAATATATCTTTCATATTAAATAATATGAAAAAAATAGGTTTTAAAACCTATTTTA
>JAQUGJ010000011.1:0-14809 GCA_028684255.1 Bacilli bacterium
TTCGTAGTTTTCTTGTAATATTTTTAGTAATTGTTTTCCTTTATTTTCTTTCATATAAAAATCTCTCCATTTCTTCTATTTTACCATGGAAAGATTTCTATTTACACAGATTTATTTACAGACCTATTGCTTAGAAAAAGTATCTAGAGAATTCTAGATACTTTCTTTTTCATTAAATATATTATTGAATACGTTTGCTACTTCCTTATCTAAACTATCATCAACATGGGAATATATTAAGTCTGTAGTGGTGCAGGAACTATGCCCTAAGCGTTTACTAATAACTTTCATATGAACTCCCTCGTATATTTGTAATGAAGCGCTAGTATGGCGCAAACCATGAAATTTCATGTGTGGTAAGTTATTTTTTTCTCTTATTTTTTTGAATATCTTGCTTGGTGTGTCTGGATGAATTAATCCACCAAAATCATTTATGAATACTTTATTTGACTTAATCCATTTATTACCTAGCTTATTTTTTAATTTATCTTGTTCTTCTTTATATGCTTTTAATATTTGAATTGTTTTTTCACTTATATTAATGGTTCTAACTGAACTATTGTTTTTAGGGAACTCTTTTTCGATTATTTTTCGATTAATAACTTGTGTAACCTTATTAATTGAAATTGTGCCTTTTTCAAAGTCTATATCACTCCAACTAAGACCAGTTAATTCTCCTCTACGTGCGCCACTATCAATTGCTAGATACATTATAGCTTGATATTTTATACATTCGTTATCAATGCATTTAAATAACTTTAAAATAGTATTTTTGTCATATATTGTTAATTCCTTTTTCTTTACTTTTGGTCTATCTATTTTACTATTAGGATTGAACTCTATTAAATCCCATTTTTCAGCAATAACCAACATTCTATTTATTAAAACATAGTAGTGTAAAATAGTGTTATCACTAAGTTTTTTAGGTTTATTTATTTTCCTTAAGCGATTATAAAATTCTACTAGATGTATTGTTCTAATATCTTTTAATTTGTAATGACCTAATTCTTCTATAATACGAACAAACAAAACTTCATACGATTCTATTGTTTTAGGTGAAAGTTCTACTGACATATAATTTTTTCTGAATAGGTTGATGTAATCAATAAATGTTAAACTTGAACCATCAATAAATGTTCCTTTTTTTATAGCTTGTTTAATTTCATTTTCTCTGATTCTAGCATCTGATTTTTTTCCGTAGAAAGTTTCAGAATAACGGATTTGTTTCTTTATCCCATTTTCATCATAGTAATATCCTTTAATAACTTCTATTTGAAAATTTTTATTTCTCTTTGTAATCATTTTTTATCCTCCATATTGTTAATTATTAAAAATTAATATATAATGGAGATACACAGAAATATTGCATGGTAGCGTGTTTTTGTGTATCTCTTGACTATTTGCTATTCATAGTAGCAGGTAGTCTTTTTTTATTTCTCTTGGTTTTGGATTAATTCAATTTCTTTTTGTAATTTCTCATCAATATAATTTTGGTATTCATTTAAATGATGTTTTTTAAAAATTATATCTTCCACTCTAGATTTTCTATGTTCTACACTAATACGATGTTCTTTTGTATTTCTAAAATTAATGATAAATTCTTCAAGTGCTTTCATAACTTTGTATTGATATAATCTTGTATAAATATCTTCATCTTCTAAATTACTAATATTATTATTGTCTGCTTGAATGCTTTTAATATCTGTTAAATCAGGAAACAAAAGGTAGTCCCCAATTAAATATAATAGTTCATTTCCATCTTCTAACAATTTATTTATAGCGAATATTATAGGGTTGATAATATGTGATTGTTCATCAAACCCCCAAGCATTAGAATAATTGATAATTTTTTCTAAATTTTTAATTGCTTTACTTGAAAGTCCTAATGAAGTTAAATCTCCTCTTTTCTTGTTTTTTATATTTTTTTCTTCCATTGGAAAACTAGGCAAGAGGGTATTGTAATCAGCATTAAAGAAATCTTTCATTAAAATTAATTGTTCCATCTGCGGAAATCTATCGCCTTTACAATAATTTGATAATGATTGAGATGTTATTCCTAAGTTTGCAGCAATTAATTCATATTCCATATTTTCATCTTTTTTTTCAACAACTAATTCTAAAAATTTACTTGCAAATTTAGTTTTAAATTTTTTAAATTCTTCTTCTCCTCTTTTTTGAGCATTTACTCTTATCTTATTTCTTTCTTCCTCCTTTTTGTTTACTGATTTTATTTTTTTCTCCATAGTAACGGCTGTTTGAATATTACAGCCTTTCAACTCCTTTCTTTACGGCGTGTTTGAATAAAAAATTTCCAAACACTTTTCGCTTGCATTATAATTATATACCTGATATATTGTTTTTGTCAAGGGGTGTTGTTTGGAAAAACAAAATTCAAACAGAAGAAGAAAGGTGGTGCGTATATGTGTAGAACTTTTGATGTCAAAGAACTTTCTAATTATTTAGGTTTCAGTATTTCAATGATTAGAAAGTTGATAAGACAAAATGAAATTACCTACTATAAAATTGGTTCTAAAATTCTTTTCGATAAAGAAGATATTGATTTATGGTGGGAACAAAAGAAAGTAAATAGTCAAGAGATAGGAGAACAAGAAAATGGAAGGTAAATTAAATCAAAAAGAACTTAAAGAAAAGTTTAAAAAACTGACAAAAGAGGAACAAGAAAAGTTTATAAAAAAAGAAAGAAGCAATAGTGTGGATTATGACAATATAGTGGCAAAAGAAACTGATTTCATAATGAACCCATATTTGCCATTGGGCAAGATTGTAATATTTATGGGAGACCCTGGTAGTTCTAAAAGCTCATATGCTTTAAAGATTGCTAGTGCTATTACTAAAGGTGATTATGCTCCCTTTACTGGTGAAAAACTGGAGCAAAGGAATGTTGTAATACAAAATGTGGAGGATGGATTAGAAGATACAATAAAACCGAGATTAGAGGCATTTGGTGCTAATTTCAAGTTTGTAAAAACAATTGATGAAGACGGTAAAGATATTAATGGAAAAACTAAAAAGTTGTTTCTAAATGAATATAGTCGAATAGAAACTATACTAAAAAGGTATAACCCATTATTATTCATTATTGACCCTATACAAAGTTATTTACAGCAAACTGATTTAAAGGATGCTAGTAAGATAAGAAATGTATTGGGGCCGATTGCTCAGTTAGCAAATAAATATAATTGTACTTTTATATTTATTATGCATTTAAATAAAGGAGATAGTAAAAGTCTTTATCGTGGACTTGGTTCGATTGATTTTATAGGAATAGCTAGGTCAGTTCTATTAATAGGAAAGAGCCCTAGCAATAACGAAGAAATTGTTGTTGAGCATATCAAATACAATTTGTCGCAACAAGGGAAAAGTTTTGCTTATAAAGTAATTGGAGATTCGAAAGGAATAAAAGACATTGAATATTTAGGTGAAAGAGATTATTTTTCTTTTGATGATTTTCAAAATAATTCCCCAAATAACAACGCTAGAGATTTGGCTAAATTATTTTTAAATGCAGAATTAGCAAATGGCCTAGTAGGTGCAAGTGAATTGGTTGAAAAGGCTAAACTATATGGAATAGCAAAATCAACCCTCGATAGAGCAAAAAAAGAATTAAAGGTAGAGTCTAAACAAGAAGATTGTAAATGGTATTGGTATAAACCCTTAAGTTGATATGTGAATATGTGAGTAACTGAATAACAGATTATCAGATACTCACCTTATCACAAGGAAAGGAAAGTTTTAGTTAGCTTTTCTTTTTGTTTTCGTAATCATCATCAATTATATTATAACTATTGTGGCGAAGTATTTATCTATAGAGTGTTATCAAATTTATGTTGTATAAAACCTAGGCACATCAATTTTATTTGCTTACTATTATTGTGTATAGAGGCAATTTTGCGGTTCTTTAATGTCGCTTTTTAACTATATAATAACCAGAATAGTCATTGATAACTTAAATATTTTTTTGCCACCAAATGCCATTGTCTCAAACAGCTAGTAATGAATATATGGATTAATAACTCGAATTGTGCTATAATGAGTATGAGGTGAATTATGAAGGAAGAAAGAATTAATAAGATAAAACAAGAAATAACATCTAATAGCAAAATTGCTAATTCAATTTATGATGTCATTATGAAAAAATGTGAAATAAACAAAACATCCTTCTATGAAGAATTTGAGAAACACAAGGAATTATACAAAGAAAATCAAAAAAAAGACATAAAATTATTAACTAGAGTATTGTTGATTGTGTCGTTAATTATAGGATTTATATTTATAATAAATTATGTTGTATCGAGTAAAAAAATTAATAAAGTAAATGAAGCATTCACTACAATATTAAACGATAACTCAAACAATAAAGATTTAAAAAATTCAATAGATGAAATAAAAAAAGTCAGTGATACAATTGACTGTACTAAAGCTATATTAAAAAAGAACAAATTTTATCAGTTATGTCTAAATGATAAGGAATATATTCAGTATGCTAAAGCAAGAATAGTTTTTAATAATTTTCCAAGCATACCTACATATGATGATTACGAAAAGTTATACAACGAACTTAATGACAATTATTACAGTAATAGAAATGAAAAATTTAATAATTTTAAAAGTCAAATGTTAAATAAATATTATAATTTTTTAGTTGATAAAATATTGAAAGGGGATTATTTAAAAGTTCTCTTAATAGCGGACGATTTAGGTGGAATAAAAACAATTGAATATATAACCAATATATATGGTGGTAAAAATACTTGTTCTGGTTATTTAAATGCTGATTATGCAAATATATTTTTATTTGCAGCATCTTTCAATGAAGAAGATATAGATAAAAGAGTAAGCAACTGGCATTTATTATCCTATGATGGTAACCTGGAATATTCAAATAAAATATTGAATTACGCAAGTACAAAAATGGTAGAGAATAATTTCAAATATAATGGTGAAACTCTAACGTCAATTAACCACGCAAAAACAATACTTAAGAATTACGATAATAAAATACCACCAATTTCTGAATGTGAAAAATTAGTGAAAAAAGGAGAGGCTTTAAGTTCTCCACCTAAAATTGGTATGACACAAAAAGAGGTGTTAAGTAGTTCTTGGGGTAGCCCTTCTAAAAAAAATAAAACTACTACCATTTATGGAACGAAAGAGCAGTGGGTGTATAGTGGTTACAGATACGTTTATTTTGATGAATATGGATATGTTACAACGATTCAAGATTATTAAAAATGCAGACGGTTTCCTCAACGGTGATTAGTTAGTTTTGGTTGTAATATAAGGCCTTTTTTAAAAGAAAAATATAAAAGCACTATAATTTGTCAATTCGTTTTTAACAGCAACAATGTGTGATTAAGTCTTCAAATTGACATTTAAAGCCTTTTTATAATATGTTTTGCAAATAAACAGGGAATAATGATACAATAATATTTGAGGTGTATATATGATTGATTTATGGATATACTTTATTGATGGTTTTATTAATAAACAATTAGGGATATATATTAAATATTTTGATAATTTAAATTCACGTTATGGTACAAAGGATAATGGTATTACTTTTGAAATCTATGATGAAAATGATGCAATAGATAAATTTAAGGTATTAGTAGAACCATCAAATGATTATAAACCTGATGAATGTGCTGAATTTATCTTTATCTGTTATTATTTATACAAAGAAGGATATTACATTGAACAATTTCCAAATTTTCTATCCAGACCATCTAATTTAGTTGATTTTGCAAATGGTGATATTAGGTCAAGGGCAAGGAACATATATGGAACTGATTCTAGAGGAAATGTTGCTTGGGCTTCAAGAAAAGAATTAATAGACAACCTAAAATTTAAAAAGAAAGAAAACCATTTAGTCAAATCAAGTAAAGGGTTAAAAGATATATTCAAGACAATTTCAACCAGAAATTCAAATTTTGAAAATATGGGCTTAGAAGAAAAATTGCAGGAAATATGCAATGCAATTGAGAATATGTTAAAAATAAACGGTAATTTTGTTACTATTGATTATGAAAAATATTCTTTTGGTTTTATTTCTGAAAAAAAGGTAATTAATTTTAGAAAAAAGACACAATGTTTTAGACATGCTGATGAAAAAAGTATAAAAGAACGCGAATCTTTTTCTGAAACTGACAAGAATTTCTGCATAAATTTCGGTTTAACTATATGTAATTTGATATATGATATTCTTAAAAAGTAATTGCTTTTATAATTTATGTACAAGGTATTTGCCAACCTGCTATCGCTAATTTATTTGTTTAGAATCTGGTTTTTGTTTTTACTACCCCCCGATACGTAATTAAAACGTAAAAATGTATGATATGGCATATCTTACTATGATATAGGAAAATATATGATTTATTCATAAGCCTTATATAAAAACGCTTTATAATACATTATGTTAAGTAGTGATAAATGGCTTCTAACACTCTTAATCAGTGGGTCACAGGTTCAAGCCCTGTACAGGACACCAATAAGAAATTAAAGGATTGCAGAGATGCAATCTTTTTTCATACCTAAAATTAGGAAGAGGACACCATTTAACATTAAATACATATTTTTTTGACATTTGCATATAATAAAACAAATTATCAATTGATAGTTTTTATAATATGTGTTACAATTTTATTGGTGATGCAGATTGAGTGTAGAAAAGACTTTAAAAACAGTTATAGAAATAGTAAATATGGGTAAATTTGATTTCATTCCTACTTCTAAAAATTTAGTATCGAAAAGAAAATATGCACTGAGTCATTACGATATTGAGGATTTTATTAAAAGTTTGGAGTCTACCGATTTAATGGAAGGACCAACTGAAGATAGGGATTGTCCGGGTGAATACCTATATATATTTAAAAGAGAAATACTCCCAGGTATATTGTTTTATGTAAAATTTAAAATAAAAAATGGAGAGGTTAAGTGTTTGTCTTGTCACGAATATGGACAATACACTTAGGGGTGATAAAATGAAGAAGGAAAAAAACATAAAAATTAGAAAGGCTAGTTATAACGTTAAAGGGATAAATATTGAATATGATGAAAAATATTGTATTGACCCTATAACAAATGAAGAATTATTTGATAGAGAAATTGAAATAGAAAACGATACTGTTGCGTATGACATTTATAGAAAACAAAAAGGATTATTAATGTCTTCAGAAATAAAAGAAATAAGAACTGCATACAATCTAAATCAAAAGGAATTTTCTGTTTCAATAGGCTTAGGAGAAATAACAATTCATCGATTAGAAAATGGAATGGTACAAACGGAATCAATTGATTCAATAATAAGGTTAGCTAAAGAACCTTCAAATATGTATAACTTGGTTGTTAAAAATAGTGATAAACTATCAGATGAATGTTTTATTAATACTACTAATATTTTAAAACGAAAATTAGAATTGAAAAAGCACCATATTGCTGAATGTTGTTCTATTGATCTAAATGAGCTGAATTTTGAAAAAGCAAGTGTTTTTGATATTTCAGATTTAGTTATTTCGAAATATAATCAAATTAGGAAAAAAATAGGGGAACAATATTGTATTGATCCTGTGTATATTACGAATCTAAAACTACAAAAACTTTTATACTATATCCAAGGAATAAGTTTAGCAGTCTTTGGAGAAAAAGCGTTTGATAGTAGAATATCAGCTTGGGATTATGGACCAGTTGTAGATGAAATATATCATATTCATAGTGCAGGTGGTAAAGATCCTATTTTAGACCCAGAAGAAGTTCCAAATTTATCACCCGGTATTAATGCAATAATTGATTTGGTAATTGATAGTTATGGGCAAATAGAAGCAACAAAATTAATAGATATAACTCATGAGGAGGACCCTTGGAGAGATACTGCTAGATATCAAGAAATAAAATCTGAAAAGATAGAGGATTATTTTAAAAAGGTTTATATTATCAACAACTAAAAGAAGGGTAAAATGTTTTATCCTTCTTTTATATTGAATATTATATTAAATTTGTTAACCCTTTCATGATTACCATAATTAAAAGCTCTCCCAGGTTGGAATTTGAACGGAACTTCGTAGGAACCAGCATAGGGACCTCCGAATAACTGACTTGAAATTTTGAAAAAGGTTGAAAATATTAATAAGAGATAACTAAATTTCTTGTTTTTATGATATAATATATTTGATCAGAATGCTTCAAAAATTATATGATTGGAGAAAATAATAATGAATAAAGAAAGATTAGACATATTATCAAAAACAGTTGAAGAGACAAAAAAATATATTGAAAATGGCTGTGAAATACCTATTGAGTTCAAAAAAATACTGTTTCCAAGTTTTAAAAGGGAATGTGAATTAATTTATGATACCAAGGAAACAAGTGAAGAAATAATTTCAAAGATTATTCCTGTTCCATTGCAAGAATCTAAAAGGTTTGAATTTAATGATTCATTTAATTCATCTGATTGGGTTAACAAATTAATATTTGGTGATAATCTTCAGGTTTTAAAAACTTTACTAAAAATGAAAAAAGAAGGAAACTTAAAAAATTCTGACGGAACAGATGGTATAAGGTTAATATATATAGATCCTCCTTTTTCCACAAGAAAAGACTTTAAAACTAGTGGCGAAGATCAAAAAGCTTATGCGGATAAAATACATGGCGCCAAATTTTTAGAATGGTTAAGAAAGAGATTAGTAATTTTAAAGGAATTATTATCTGATGATGGTTGCATTTTTGTACATTTGGATTATAGAAAAGTTCATTATGTAAAAGTTTTAATGGATGAAATATATGGAGAAAATAATTTTGTTAATGAAATTATTTGGCAATATTATATGGGAGGCAAAGGGAAAAAAGAATTTGCGAAAAAGCATGACACTATTTTAATGTATTCTAATAATAAAAATAATAGAGTATTTAATGCTCTCAAAGTAAAAAGATACTTAGATTTTGTGCCAACTTTAAAAGATACTTCTAAAAATGCCAAATCAGGTAAAGATAAAATAGGGTATTATAGTATTGTATCATGTCCTGACGTTTGGTCAATAAAAAGTGTTTTTAACATGAGCAATGAATATACAACTTATCCTACACAAAAACCAGAAGAACTTTTAGTAAGAATAATCGAAGTTTGTAGTAATTCGGGCGATCTAATTTTAGATTGTTTTGCTGGTTCTGGTACGACGCCAGTAGTTGCAGAAAAACTTAATAGAAGATGGATAGCGGTGGATGTTGGTAAATTTTCAATATATACAATCCAAAAAAGATTGCTACATATAAATTTAGTTAATAAAACTTTGAGTCCATTTGTTTTATATACAGCAGGGTTATACGATGAAGAAAGGTTAAACTGTTTTGATGAAGAAAATTGGAAACTATTTGCTATGCAATTATGGGGATGTACCCCAACTCCAACAAAAATTAAAAATTTTCTCTTTGATGGTAATAGATATGGAGATTTAGTGAAAGTTTTTACACCTCATGAGTTAAAACAACTTAATGCAAAAGTATCATATGAAACATTAAATTCCATTTACCAACGCGTTGGGCACTCGGCAGGCGACAATCTATTTATAATTGCCCCGAAAGGGCAATTTACATTCGCCGAGGACATTATCGAAATAAATGGAGTTAATTTTAATATATTAAGAATTCCATATTCTATGTTAGCTCGATTTACTGAAGAATTTACTGCGCCGTTACAGCCAAAAAATTCAAACAATATAAATGAAGCCGTTGAATCTGTAGGGTTTGATTTTATTCAACCACCATTTATAGATTTCAAAATTGACGATAATTTTATAATCATTAATAAATTTAAAAGTAATAGTAAAATAGCTGGTGAGGAAAAAGCGGATTTATCTATGGTGTTAATAGATTATAATTATGATGGAGAAGTGTTTGATTTAGACGATATATTGTATAGCGAAACCGACTTTGTAGAGGGCAAGGCAAAATTTAATAAAGCAAGAATAGACAAGAAGGGAATGTTAATTTTTGTTGATACATCTGGTAACGAAAAAAGGGTGGTAATCAATGGAAAATAATATAAAAATAAAAGAACAAGATTTGGTATTAAAAGTTGGTTCGAACATTGATACTAAAAAATGGGATGAGAGTAAATACTATAAATTTGTTAGTGAACTAACAGGAACAAGAGAATATCAAAAGGAAGCCATATTTACTGCTTTGAGATTTATGTGTGGAGATGAATATAGTAATACCAAAAATCTGGCATACGAAAATTTTTTCAATAATGAAGTTCTAAAAGAAAAATACATTACTTATGAAAATTTTGAAAAGTCACTAAATTTTTCTGAATATTATACTGCTTCCCTAGATTTAGCTACAGGAACAGGAAAGAGTTGGGTAATGTATGGGATTGCCAATATAATGCTAGCAGAAAAAAAAGTTGATCAAGTTTTAGTTTTGGTTCCAAGTGTTACGATTGAAAGAGAATTGACAGAGAAATTCAAAGATTTTGCTACAAATGATATATTGAATGATTTAATCTCTAGCATTCCTCCTAAGATTATAAATGGTTCTGAAAGTATTGTAAATGGTTGTATTTGCATTGAAAATAGGGAAGCAATATACAAGAACTCTCATAGTTCCATAACTGATAGTTTAATCGGCAAAGGGAACAGAACATTAGTGTTATCTGACGAATCTCATCATATACATTATACCGAGGAAAACGAGTGGAAAAAATTTATTACGAAAATCGGTTTCAAATATAACATTGGTTTATCAGGAACTTGTTACTATAAGGATAACAGTTATTTTTCTGATGTTATTTATAGATATTCATTAAAAAAAGCAATTGAAGATAATAGAATAAAAATGATAGAATACGTTTCGGAAAGTAATGTTGCTAAAAAACAAGAAGATCAATGGAAAATTATTATCAACTCTCATGAAGAAATAAGATCAAAAATAAGTTATTTACCTTTAACGCTAGTTGTGACTGCAAATATTTCATCATGTAATAGAACAGCTATGGACTTTAAAACAATTTTAAAGGATAAGTATAAATTTAATAAAGATGAATTAAGTGAAAAGATTTTAGTTATTCATTCTCGTTCTTCGCTAGAAGATATTGTTAAATTAAAAAATGTTGATCAAAAAAATAGTAAAGTTGAATGGATTTTTTCTGTATCAATGTTAACAGAGGGATGGGATGTAAAAAGGGTTTTTCAAATAGTTCCCCATGAAGAAAGGGCTTTCAATTCAAAATTGTTAATTGCTCAAGTATTAGGAAGAGGCTTGAGAATCCCAAATGATTGGAATTACCAAAACTATGGGAATCCTAAAGTTATTATTTTTAATCATGCAAAATGGGCAAATAGCGTTAAAAAACTGGTTGATGAAGTACTTGAAATAGAACGAAAATTATCAAGTACAATTATAGAAGAATCAAAAAATAATTTTGAATTAATTAATGCAAATTATTTGTCTTCCAAAACAGTAACTAAAACCAAAAAGGAGGATACTTATAACTTATTTGAAAAGGGATATATTGTTTTGCCGACAGATGTTGAATCCGAAAAAGTTGATACCGATTTTATTGATGTCAATACAAACAAGGTGAGAACTTGGTCAACAATTATATCTCATAAAACTTATTTAAAAGGAGATATTGCAAAAATAATGTGGGATAGATTTGAAGATATACCCGATGATAATAATGAAAATTTATCTGAAAAATATCAAAATGAGTGGCCTATTGAAAAGTTAGAAAAAATTATAGAACTATCTTTAAGAAACTCGGGAAATAAGGAAATAACTGAAAAGTTAAAACAAAAATTTTTGTCTTCAATGGGAGTTGTTTTTAGAAGAGGTTCAACTGCAGTAGATTATCAGTCTATACCAGATAAATTTGAAAAAATATCAACGAAAAACCTTAGAAAAGATTATGTTAGTGGAAACTCTTTAAATAAAGAGAAAGTCCTGTTTTGGACATCAGAATCAAAAAAATATTTAAGTTTAGAGGAAAAAGAGTTTTTTGATGAAGTAATAGATACAACTAATTCATATAAAAATTTTGAAGTTAAAAATGTTTTTGATTTTAAAACACCTCAATCTTTAGTAATTGCAGATAGCACACCTGAAAAGGACTTTATTAAAAAGTTAGTTAGTAATAATAATAGTGATAATGTTGATAAATGGATAAAATCAAATTCAACTGGCTTTTATTCTATTGAATATTCATGGAGAAAGGGCGAACATCCACAAAGAGGAAGTTTTAATCCGGATTTCTTTATAGTATATAAAAACAGAATTATTGTAATTGAAATTAAAGGCGATGAGCAGATAAATGACCCTGATGTAGAGAATATTGGAAAATATAAAGCTGCAATAGAACATTTTGAAATTATAAATAGACATTTAGATCTTAATAAAAATGATTTAAGGTACAAATTCACAATGCTTACTCCAAAAAATTATGAGGTTTTTTTCGACACATTAAAAGGAAATATAATTTCAGGCGTTGACAAATTTATGAGTGAGTTAGATGTTTCTATATTTGAAAAAATAAATTAGTAATCGTTGAAAAACCAGTAATACAATGAATGCAGGAAATTTTCAGTTTAAAATTATGGTAATAAATAATTTCGCCACCATTTTTAGAAATAAAGTGAAATAATCTGAGATAAATCAAAAAAAGTAAATAGATAAAACACCAATAAATACAACGATTTGTGTCACTTTGAGATAATTTAAAATAACCTCATAAGAGCACTCTTAATAAGCGGGTCACAGCTTCAATCTCTGTACAAATAACAGAATCCATTTTAAAGATACGTATGTGCGTATCTTTTGTTTTATATAACCATATTCCAACATTTGATAAATTATGCACAATTGTCCCATAGTTAAACACATAAATTTTATATGGACCAATTTTATTTTTAGAAAGTTGGATGTAATATGAAGTGTGATTCATGTTGGGAAAAATAACCTTTATAGAATTTTGTATTAGAAGATGGAAGTTCAATTTAAATATGTGAAGAATGTGGAGAAATAGTACATGGTATGGAGTTTAAACTAATAGTTCCTAAGGATAGATTATTTCAAACAATATTAATGATGGAATATGTTTCAGCATATAAAAAATGTCCGGAATATTAGTAAAAAGATACTAAACTTGTAAATTATAAATTTAAAAAATAAATAATTATTAGATAATAATGTTTAAATCCAATTACCTAAACTAATAATGCTCCTGAAACTTAACTATTGGGTCACTGATTTGAAACCTGTACAATACAACAAATTAAATATAAAAGATATTTTTATATCTTTAGACCAGTACTTATTACTTTTATTAACTTTACCTCTAGGTCTTCTCATATTTTCATCTTCTTAATAAAATTATAATAAAAGAAAAAGAATAACACTATTTTTATTTGTATCTACTTTTACTTTATCACTTCAATTTTTATATCTTTTTCGTTTATTATAATGTAATAGTAAAAATAATTTTTGTAATAGTCTTAAATATGATAAATGATATTATATACTAATATTATAGGAGTCAATTCCTTTATTAAAGCAATATGGTTCCAATGAAAGTTAAAATG
Source organism: Bacilli bacterium (assembly GCA_028684255.1). Lineage (GTDB taxonomy): Bacteria > Bacillota_I > Bacilli_A > RF39 > UBA660 > CAKOQQ01. Next base: position 13,590 of record JAQUGJ010000011.1, read on the forward strand.
ATATATAATGTTGTTGGTGGTATAGAATGAAGCAATTTGAAATTATATATGAAGAAAATAAAAAACTAGATGAAATGTTTGATAAATTGTATGATAATCATGATATCAAAACAATAGAAAAAAACATTGTTGAATTATTAGTTGAAATAGGCGAACTTGCAAATGAAACAAGATGTTTTAAATATTGGTCAAATAAAAAACCAAGTGATAAAGAAATAATACTTGATGAATATGCTGATTGTTTTATAATGACTCTATATTTTTGTAATATGGTTAATGTTTCTTTAGATGAAGATTTTATAGTGGTTAATGAAACTGATGTTGTAACTCAATTCAAGGAGTTATATAAAGTAGTATCAAAATTAGATTGCAATTTAGACAAGAACATTATTAAAGAAATATTATCAAATATTGTAAATCTAGGGAAACTATTAAATTTTACTAATCAAGATATTATTGATGGTTGTATGACTAAAATAAATAGAAATAAGCAAAGATTTGAAATGGGTTTTTAAATTCTTGAACTGTTCTTGTTATAAGATGTTTTTTGTTTTTAAAACTTTTGTTGAAAAACTTCTTGCAATATTCACAATAGTATGTTATACTCTTTAGACCTAGCAAATTAGTATCTAAATTTAGATGTTAATATTAGTACTACGAACGGAACTTTTGTTTTACTATTTGCTAGGTAAAATTAATTATAAAATAAAACAGTTTTAAAATTGTATGGAACTAGTAAAGTAATGAAATGTGTAGGATACCTGTATTTAAGATTGATAAGTTAGTTGTTGATATTTATAACAACAATTAATCGAAACTATAAAGTTAATAAAAATAATAATTAATAATAGAGGAGATAGAAGACTATCTCTTTTTATCTGAAACGATATAAAAATATTTAGAAAGAAGGATGTTTATGACATTCAAACAATTAAACTTGCATGAAAGATTGCTTAGAGCATTAGATGAACTGGGTTATGAAACACCAACTCCAATTCAAAGTGAATCTATTCCGCATCTTTTAAATAAGAAGGATCTTTTAGGATGTGCTCAAACAGGAACTGGTAAAACAGCTGCTTTTGCTCTACCTATTTTAAACTTTTTACTTGATGATGAAGCAAATTATAGAAAGACTAGGGTACTTGTTTTATCACCAACTAGAGAACTAGCTATTCAAATTAGAGATAATTTCCGTGATTATGGAAAATACACTCATTTTA
>JAQUGJ010000012.1:0-6013 GCA_028684255.1 Bacilli bacterium
TTGCTTGACTAAATACTTCACTTTCATAGCAGCCACTACCTATTAGTAATCCTTCCCGATGTTTTTCTATTTCACTTCTTAATATGCGAGGGGTTTTATATAAATACTTAGTATTAGCATAACTTAAAATTTTAAATAAATTTTTAAGACCAGTTCTATTTTTAGCTAAAATATTCACATGATAAAAAGGCCCGTATTTATGAATTTCATTTTTAGCAATTAAATTATTTAAATCTTTTACATTATTAATATTATATTTAAGTATTATTTTAAGCATTTTATTAAATACATTTGCCGTAGCATTAGCATCATAATCAGCTCGATGATGCCCATTTTCATCAAATTCAACATCATATCTTTTTACAAGTGCACTTAATGAATGTTTAAATTGATTAGGTTCTAAAGCTCTAGATAGTTCTAAAGTATCAATAACAGCATTGTTAAGACTTCCTAAATTATATTTTTGATATGCCATTTCTAAAAATGAGATATCAAAAGTCGCGTTATGTGCTACTAAAACTGCATCTTTAAACCAATCTTTAAACCTTTTAACAACATTTTCTTCGTTATCTTTTCCTTTGAGCATGGCATCAGTTATATTAGTAATTTCTGTTATTTTAGAAGGTAATTTTCTACCAGGATTAATAAGTTCACTAAATGTATCAATTATTTCACCGTTTTGAAAAAGCACTCCACCAATTTCAATAATAGAGTCACCACTACCAGCATTAAACCCAGTTGTTTCAACATCAAATACACAATATTTTGTCTTTAGTAAATCACTATCAATAGATTTTCTTACTATATTAATAGTATCATCACTCATTAATAGCTCTACACCATAAATAACTTTAAATTTATCATTATCTTCTTTGCCTTTATTATATGATTTAATAAAGTTATGAACTTCAGGAAAAGATTGAACACTATTATGGTCCGTTATCGCTAAGGCTTTATGGCCCCAACTTATCGCTGTCTTTAAAAGGTCAATTGATGAAACTACACCATCCATTTGGCTCATATGAGTATGAGTATGCAGTTCTATTCTTTTTTCTTTAGCAGTATCAATTCTTTTTATATCTTTACTTTCTATTTCTTCAATATCTCTTAAATTAAGTACTAAATCTCTAGCATAAGTATCATTTTTAGTATATCCTCTAAATTTATACCATAAACCTTTTTTTAATGATTGAGCTATTTGATTAAATTCTTTTTGATTTTTACTAAAATACTTAGCTATCATACTATCAGTTTTATCACTAATTTTTAAAGTTAAAATACTAAAATTAGTTTTATTAGATACAAACTCTTCAATACTAAAAATGTAAGCTTCGAGAGTAATATTATTTTCTTCTCCCATTATTTCATTTATAGTCATTGTTTTAGATTTAATTTTTTCACCTATTATAACTTTATACTTAGGTTCTTCATTTATAATAATTAATTCTTTCGTATTTTCTATTTCCTCTTTAATTTTATTTCTTTTTACTTCATTTATTCTTGATTCAATTATAAAATTATCAAATCCTACTTCACTTAACCATTTAGTTATTTTTTTACTATTTTCGGTTAATAGCTTTTGTTCAATATTACTAAGTACTTCAAATATAATTTTATTATTATCAATCTTTATTTCATTATCAATAATGCTAATTAATGACGGATATTTTTTAGTTAATAAATCTATACAATAGCGAGTATACTTTAATATATCATTATTAGTAATACATTCATAAATAAATATTATTTTTATTTTAGATACATCATCAAAATTTTTTTTACAAGTTTCTATTAAATTAAGCACACACTCAATAGGTAATACTTTTTTACTCTTTAAATATACATCCCAAGTTTCTTTTTTATTATTAACAATTACTTTTTCTATTATTACATCTTTAAACTCACTAGTAAGCTCAAATTCTATTTTATTAAAAAATCTTTTTAAAGCATCCATACTGCACCAGCTTCCTTAATTTAATTATACAATATAAAAAAAATATAAAAAACACCAAATGGTGATTTTCTTAATTTTAACAACTAAAATGTAATTTTTCGGCACTTACCTTTTCTTTAAATATCTCCATTTTCTGAATTTATATATTAAAAATATATACCATTAATAATATTAGACTATTAGTAAAGCCAGACTTTTTCTTTCCTTAGAATTAATTTCTTTATTAATATTTTCTCTAATTTAATCATATCTATCTTGATAAAAGTATAACAGACAGAAACTCTTGGTTTAAGTAAATTTCATTAAAATAATGCCAATTATATGCTTATGTAATAGATATTTCTGTATATTTTTCATTTATAAGTTCAATATTATTTATTTAACATAAATCATAAAAAAAAGAATGAAATATCATCCTTTTTATGCTTTTTCTGATTGAATATTTTGTAAATAATCTTTTGTTTCAATAATTATATTTTCAGTATCTTCTAAAAATTGTTGTTCTAACATTTCACTAGGTTCATCTGCCATATATTCTTTTTCTAACATTATATCAATATCTGAATATTGTTTAGCGCCTGTTCCTGCTGGTATTAATTTACCAATAATAACATTTTCTTTTAATCCTCTTAATTCATCAGTTTTTCCTCTAATAGCAGCATCTGTTAATACTCTAGTTGTTTCTTGGAACGATGCAGCTGATAAGAATGAATCGGTTTCTAATGATGATTTTGTTATTCCTAATAAAATTGGTCTTGCTGTTGCAGGAACTTTACCTTCTAAAATAAATGGTTTATTTCTTTCCGTAAATTTTCTTAAAGATATTGTTAGCCCTTCAACAAAATCAGTATCACCCGGATCGGTAATTCTAACTTTATTAATCATTCTATTGGCAATTATTTCAATATGTTTATCTGCAATATCTACACCTTGTGATTTATATACTTTTTGAATTTCTTTTAAAATATATTCTTGAGTAGTAATTGGATCAGTTACTGCTAATAATTCTTTAGGAGATATAGCTCCTTCAGTTAATTTATCGCCAGCATTTACCATATCACCAACTTCAACTCTTACTTTAGTTCCATAATTCGTAATATGATCAATTACTGCAACATCATTAATTACGACAATTTTGTGTTTACCATTATTTTCATCTATTGATTCTACTTTGCCTGTTATTTCAGCTATTGTAGCTTTTCCTTTTGGTATTCTAGCTTCGAATAATTCTTCAACTCTAGGTAAACCTTGAGTAATATCTTCACCGACTGCTACCCCACCTTGATGGAATGTTCTCATAGTTAATTGGGTACCTGGTTCACCAATGGATTGTGCTGCCATTATACCAACAGCTTCACCTGTTTCAACTAAAATTCCAGTTGCTAAGTTTGAACCATAACATTTTTGGCATAATCCTTTTTCCGATTTACATGTTAATACACTTCTTATTTCTACTTGTTTAACTCCAGCTTTTTCAATTTTAGATAAAATATTTTCAGTTATAATTTCATTTTTATCTAAAATTATTTCTTTTGTTTCAGGATGTAAAATTTTCTTTGCCGTGTATCTCCCTAAAATTCTTTCTGATAAAGATTCAATTAATGTACCATCTTTCTCATCAATAAAATCTGCTACAGGAAGTCCAGCTATTGAACCACAATCATTTTCAATAATTAATATATCTTGAACAACATCTACTAATCTTCTTGTTAAGTATCCTGAATCTGCTGTTTTAAGGGCAGTATCAGCGGAACCTTTTCGAGCACCATGAGTGGATAAGAAGAAATCATTAACAGATAATCCTTCTCTAAATGATGTAGTAATTGGAATTTCCACAGTTTCACCATTTGGTTTAGCCATTAAACCACGCATACCAGCCATTTGTGAGAATTGATTAATTGATCCTCTTGCTCCAGAATTCATCATTATAAATATTGGATTAGAATGATCATTTTCAATAACTTTTTTTAATTCTTTTTGAACTTGACTAGTTACTCCATTCCAAACTTCACATACTGATGTAAATCTTTCTTCTTCAGTAATTAATCCTCTTGAAAATTGTTTGTTTATTTTGTCTACTTTTTCACGACCAATTTCAATAAATTCTTCTTTATTAGAAGATGTAACAATATCTGATAAACTAAATGTTATACCTGCTATGGTCGAATATTTAAAACCTAAATCTTTTAATTTATCAAGCATGATACTTGTTTCAGTGGTTTTATATCTTTTAAATATTTGAGCAATAATATTCTGTAAATTTTTCTTTGCAAATGGATGTACTTCATCTAATTTAGCTATTTCTTCTGGTATATTTACCCCTTGATCTAAAAAATATTTTATCGGTGTTATACCTTCAATATTTTCTTTGGTAGCTTCATTTATATACTGATATGTATCAGGTAATATTTCATTAAATATTAATTTACCGACTGTGGTAACTAAATATTTATCTTTTACTTCATCCATAAATATTTTATATTTAAATGAATTAACTGGTATAGCTATTCTTGTATGAAGACTAATTTCTTTTCTTTCATAAGCCATTATAGCTTCATTAGAATCTTTAAATGCTTTCCCTTCATTTTCTTGCCCTATTTCTTCAGTAGTTAAGTAATAATTGCCCAAAACCATATCTTGAGAAGGGGTTACAATAGGTTTACCATCTGAAGGTTTTAATATATTATTAGCACCTAACATTAGGATTCTAGCTTCCGCTTTAGCTTCTTCAGATAATGGGACATGTACTGCCATTTGATCACCATCAAAGTCAGCATTAAATGCTGCACATACAAGAGGATGCAATCTAATAGCTTTTCCACCCACTAACTTTGGTTCAAATGCCTGAATACCTAATCTATGAAGAGTTGGTGCACGGTTTAAAAGCACTGGATGTTCAGTAATAACATCTTCAACTATATCCCATACGATATCATCACGATTATCAATTAATTTTTTAGCCCCTTTAATGTTATGAGCTAATTCTCTTACAACTAAACCATGAATAACATGAGGTTTAAATAATTCAAGTGCCATTTCTTTAGGTATACCACATTCATACATTTTTAAATTAGGACCTACTACAATAACAGAACGACCAGAATAATCAACTCTTTTACCTAATAAATTTTGTCTAAATCTTCCTTGTTTACCCTTAAGCATATTTGATAAAGATTTTAAAGGACGGTTTCCCGCTGCAGTTATACTTCTACCTCTACGCCCATTATCAAATAATGTATCAACTGCTTCTTGAAGCATTCTTTTTTCATTTTGAACAATAATAGAAGGAGCTCCAAGTTCTAATAATTTTTTTAATCTATTATTACGATTAATAATACGACGGTATAAATCATTTAAATCTGATGTTGCAAATCTACCGCCGTCAAGTTGAATCATAGGTCTTAATTCAGGAGGTATTACTGGAACAGCATCTAAAATCATCCATTCTGGTTTATTTCCTGATTCTTGAAACGCCACTAAACAATCTAATCTCTTAACTAAGCGAATTCTTTTTTGTCCAGTTGCACCTTCAAGTTCAACTCTTAAATTATCAATTTCACTATCAACATTAACTTGTTTTAATAATTTTTTAATTGCTTCTGCTCCCATACCTACTTCAAAAGTATTGCCATACTTTTCATAATAACTACGGTATTCTTTATCTGATAAAGTTTGTTTTTTTTCTAAAGGAGCATTTCCTGGTTCTATAACAACATAAGAAACAAAATATAATACTTCTTCTAAATCTCTTGGCGACATATCTAAAGTAAGTCCCATTTTAGATGGAACACCTTTAAAAAACCAAATATGAGAGCAAGGAGACGCTAGCTCAATATGTCCCATTCTTTCACGACGTACTTTTGAACGAGTTACTTCTACTCCACATCTATCACATACTACATTTTTATATCTTAAACGTTTATATTTACCACATGAACATTCATAATCTTTAGAAGGTCCAAAAATCTTTTCACAAAATAAGCCGTCTCTTTCTGGTTTTAAAGTTCGATAGTTTATTGTTTCCGGTTTTTTAATTTCTCCATAGCTCCAAGAACGAAT
>JAQUGJ010000012.1:6113-14782 GCA_028684255.1 Bacilli bacterium
TTCTATTTCTTCTTTAACAACTTCATTTTCTACTTCCGATTCGCCTTGAATTTGTCCAGATGCAATATCTATTTCATCTATCGATATAGCTTCAGCCATTTCTTCTTCAGCCTCTTCTAATTCTTTAAGTTCATGAACAATATCTTGATTATCTATAATTTCAACATTTAATCCTAAAGCTTGGAATTCTTTAATTAAAACTCTAAAACTTTCAGGTACCCCAGCACCAGTAACAGTTTTTCCTTTAACTAAAGCTTCATAAACTTTAACCCTACCAACTATATCATCTGATTTAACAGTTAATATTTCTTGTAAAACATGGGCAGCACCATAAGCATATAAAGCCCACACTTCCATTTCTCCAAATCTTTGACCGCCGAATTGAGCTTTTCCTCCTAGTGGTTGTTGAGTTACAAGAGAGTATGGTCCAGTTGATCTAGCATGTAGTTTATCATCAACCATATGATGTAACTTAATCATATACATTACTCCAACAGCAACTCTATTTTCAAATTGATTTCCGGTACGACCATCATAAAGAATAGTTTTACCATCTTCATCAAGTCCAGCTTCTTTCATTTCTTCATGTATTTCTTCAACAGTAGCACCATCAAATACTGGAGTAGCATATTTAACTCCTAATTTTTGACCAGCCATACCAAGATGTAATTCTAAAATTTGACCTAAATTCATACGCGATGGGATTCCTTGAGGATTAAGTATCATATCTATTGGTGTTCCATCTGGTAAATAAGGCATGTCTTCTTCAGGTAATATTAAACTAATAACACCCTTATTTCCATGTCTTCCCGACATTTTATCTCCAACTTGTATTTTACGTTTTTGAATTATATAAACTCTAACAACCTTAGATACACCTGCACCTAGTTCATCAGAATTTTCTTTAGTATATATTTTAACATCATGAACAATACCATCAGCTCCATGAGCTACTTTTAAGGAAGTATCACGTACTTCTCGAGTTTTTTCACCAAATATAGCATGTAATAATTTTTCTTCACTAGTTAATTCTTGAACCCCTTTAGGAGTAACTTTTCCTACTAAAATATCTCCTTCTTTAACTTCAGTTCCAATTCGAACAATCCCATTAGAATCTAAATTTTTACGGGCTTCTTCACTAACATTAGGAATATCTCTTGTAATTTCTTCAGGTCCTAATTTAGTGTCACGACAATCTATGTCATAATGTTCAATATGAAGTGATGTAAAAACATCATCTTTTACTAATCTTTCATTTAAAATAATTGCATCTTCATAGTTATATCCATCAAAAGTCATAAAAGCAACAGTCATATTTTTACCAAGAGCAAGTTCTCCACCATCAGTTGATGGTCCATCCGCTATAACCATTCCTGTATGAACTTTATCACCCTTATTAACAAGAGGTGAATGATTTATATTACTTTCAGCATTACTTCTTTCAAAATTAGCTAAATAATAAACATCCTTATCTTTAGCATTTTTAACAATAATTTTTTTACTATCCGCATAATCAACTACACCGTTTGCTTTAGCAACAACAACTGAACCCGAATCACGAGCTGCAATATATTCAACCCCTGTTCCTACAATAGGTGAATCAGTTTTAAGTAGTGGTACTGCTTGACGTTGCATGTTTGATCCCATTAATGCTCTAGTTGCATCATCATGAGCTAAAAACGGTATACAACTTGTTGTAATAGATACAATTTGACTTGCTGAAACATCAATATAATCAACATCTTCAGCTTTAACAATAATATTATCACCATGATATCTTGCTATAACTTCATCATCAGCAATGATATTATCATTCATATTTATTGTAGCTTGACTTATATAATAATCTTCTTCTTCATCAGCTGTAAAATAAACTATTTCATCAGTTACTTTTTTATTAACTACTTTACGATATGGTGTCATTATAAATCCATATTCATTTATTTTAGCATAAGATGCCAGTGAAGTAATTAATCCAATATTTGCTCCTTCTGGAGATTCAATCGGACATATTCTTCCATAATGACTTACATTAACATCTCTAACTTCCATTCCTGCACGGTCACGCATTAAACCACCAGGCCCTAATGAAGATAAACGTCTTTTATCAGTTAATTCAGCAATCGGATTAATTTGATCCATAAATTTAGATAACTGACTTGAACCAAAGAATTCTTTCATAGCTGCTGTTACCGGACGAATATTAATTAAAGTTTTAGGTGTAACAGTTTCAATTTCTTGAGTTGTCATTCTTTCTCTAATTACTCTTTCCATTCTTGCCATACCAGTTCTAAACTGATTTTGAATTAATTCTCCGACTTGTCTTACTCTTCTATTTCCTAAATGATCTATTTCATCTATACTTCCAATATTAGAAAGTAAATTTAAATAATAACTAATCGATGCATAAATATCACTTATAGTAAGTCTTCTTTCAGTTATACTTTGATCATTTCCAACTATTTTCACTACTTTTTCTGGATTTAATTTATCATAAACAAGTACTGTTTGAACTTTATTATAAATATCTAATTCTTCATTTATAATTACTTCTTTTAAATTTAGCCCTTTTTCAAAATATGGCCTTAATTCTTCTAATTTATCTTTATTAATTATTTCACCTTTTTTAGCAAGTACAGTTTTACCATCTTTTAAAGTTTCAGCTAATTTACAATCTAATAATCGATCTAAAACATTAAGCTTTTTGTTAAATTTATAACGACCCACTTTTGCTAAATCGTAACGGAATTTATCAAAAAACCTAACAATTAATTGATTTTTTGCACTATCTAGAGTAGCTGGTTCACCTGGTCTTAACTTTTCATAAAGTTCAATTAAAGCTTCATCGGTATTTTTAGTACTATCTTTTTCAAGTGCATTTGAAATATAATCATTTTCTCCAAATATTTCATATATAGCTTCATCAGAAGATAACCCTAATGCACGTAATAATGTCGTAATAGGTAATTTTCTAGTACGATCTATTCTTACATATACAACATCTCTAGCATCAAGTTCATATTCTAGCCATGTTCCTTTATTAGGAATTACTTCTCCATATATTACTGGACGCCCATTTTTATCTATTTCTTTTTTAAAATAAATAGATGGACTTCTCACTAATTGAGAAACAATTACTCTTTCTACACCGTTGACAATAAAAGTGCCAGCTTCAGTCATTAAAGGCATATCACCTAAGAATACTTCTTGTTCTTTTACTTCTCCTATTTCATGAATAAAAACACGCGCTTGTACTTTTAAAGGTGAAGAGTATGTTACCATACGTTCTTTCGATTCTTTAATTCCATAACGAGGCGTGTCAAAAGAATAATCGTTAAATTCTAACGAAATATTACCAGTGAAACTTTCTACAGGGAATAAGTCTTCAAAGACTTCTTTAATCCCACTTTCTAAAAACCATTGATATGATCTTTTTTGAATTTCTAGTAGATCTGTCAACTCTAAGGTGTTCGTAGTTTTAGAGAAAGTCCTTCTCTCCCTATGGTCACCAAATTTTGCTATTTTGTATGCCACTAAATTTCACCCCAAACATATATTTTTTTTTAAGTACGTATCTATTAACCGAAGATACGGCTCCAATTTAAAATTTTAGCAAGTATAATTAAAAGTGTCAAGCAGATTTTGCCAAAATTACATAAAAACCTTTACTTTTTCGTATAATTTTACTAAATACTTTATCTTTTAAGGTATTATAAACACTTTTTACCCCATGTTTATTTTTCATTACAAACCATAGCTCACCATCTGGATTAAGATAATTAAAAGATTTACTAATTATTTCCATATAAATTTTTTTACCTGCTCTAATAGGAGGATTAGTAATAATAACATCATATTTATTATTGATATTTTCATATATATCACTTTTAAATACTTTAGCAGCTACTTTATTATTTTTAATATTTGTTTCGCATATTTGAATGGCTCGATCATTAACATCAATCATGTCAACTTCACAGTTCATCACTTTAGCTAGTGTTATACCTATAAGACCATATCCACAACCAACATCTAATACTTTTATATTTTTTTTTCCAAAAATAAAATAACTCTCTATAAGAGTTTTACTTCCCTCATCAATTTTATCTTTAGAAAATAAACCTAAATCACTATTTAACATAAAATTATATTCACCATATGAATATTTAAGAACTCGTAGTTCACTTTTTAAATTTTTATTATTAGTAAAATATTGGTTCATATATAGCCCCTTTTAAAAGATGTTAATATTTTAACGCAAAAAACTATTGTTGTCAATGATATTAAAGCAAACTTATTAAAATGCAAAAAAACATTTCTTTATGATACATTATAATTATATAATATTTCTTCAGCAGTTAAAGTCCGGTTATAAACGGTAATTGTTTTTATTAAACCATTTGTTGCGTAGGTAGGTGTTGTTGAACCAAATACACCAATTGCTCGATAAGGAAAATTGTAAGTTAACGTTCCAGAAACAACTTGCGTTCCGACATATTGGCCATCGATATAAGCATTTTTATTAGTACCATCAAAAGTAAATCCTATAAAATGCCAATTACCATCATTTAAACCAATTCCATGATTACTTACATATCTTATTTCTGAATAAACTCCAACTCTAAGTGATCCCGAAGTTGGGATACTCATTTCTAGATATTGAGGTCCAAAAATAATATGAAAACCACCTTTTGGCGTTCCAAGTGATTTAAACCAAGCAAATGCCGAAAAAGATGTTGTATAACCAATATTATCAGATAAAGATATATAATCATCTTCATTGTCAAATCTTAATCCATCATTAGTCCAACCACTAGTATCTATATACCCAAAGTTTGTTAATGTTCCATTATTTCCATTACCACTTAAATCTTCAGCAATATTTCTATCAGCATTACTGTTAGTCTTATCATTTAAATTATACCATAATAATAAACCATTTTGAATAATATCATATTGATCAGATTCAATTATTATGTGAGCTTTTAATTGCTTACCTTGATCATCATTTTGTGATAATCCTGTATCAGGAAAATATATTTCTAAATTATAAGTGTGATTTTTATTTCCATTAGTAGGTCCATTAAACTTACCTAAACCTAATAAAATAGTAGATGCCCCAGTATTTATATTATTTAAAGTTGTTATATTTTGAGCTGTTGTCCCATTATGATCAATATTAACTGAAGATAATTTATATTTTATCGCCCCTCTAGAAAAAGTATTAGACTCAATAACTAACGAAATTTTATATTGCATTTCAATATTAGGTGTATTATTACCTGTTATAGTAAAAGTTTTAGTTGTCCATACTTCTTCTCTTGGATGTATATTAAATATACTAATATTAGATCCCCCATTATAGGTAATATTCATTGTACCACCTTCAACATTAAGAGTTGTACTTGTTTCACTACCATTTATGTTTGCAGTAAAATATGCAAAAGATATACCAACTGCTACTAGGTATAATGATATTATTATTATAATTAATAATTTTTTATTAGTAATTATCTTCAATATGAGTCTCTTTTCATTTAATTATCTTAATTTTATTTTATCAAATTTTATGATTATATCAAAATGATTTATAAATAAAAAAGCTTTTCTTTTTTATAAATTATAATTATACATTATTTCTTCATCTGTTAAAGATCGATTGTAAAATCTGATTGAATTTATAATATTATCAATATTATATGGTAAATTATGATCAAGTTTAGTAATTCCGGTAATATCTTCTGGAGCTGGTGACCAGGTAGTTGCTACTATTCCTTTTTCTAATTTTAAGCTTCCTGGTTCTATTTCAAACCACTCTGTATATGCTGTGGTTCTATATGCTGTATAAATATATAATGCTGTAAGTGTAGGTTTATGTGGTTCAAAAGTTAAAGTCTTTTCTGTATAAGTGTTTTCATTAATATCAGTGGGAAGTATCCATGAGATAGAAGAGTTACCTTCACTAGCAATTCTATAAAGAACTATCCTAGCGTTGCCTCGAACACGCATTGTTATTGTATATTGTTGCCCTTGCACTAATGTTTCCTTTATATCACTGTATCGAAACCCACCTTCTCCTGCTTTATTAATGTGCTCATATTTTATTGATTTGTTTCTGAAATAGGTATTTGGTAATAAATTTCTTCCACCTATATCAATATTATTATTTTTAACCAAAGCAACATTGTTTCCTCTAAAAGATATAATTTGATCATTAATTTGATAAGTAAAGTTACTATTACTTAAACCTAATGTGGGAATTGCAACATAATCATCTAATCCATCAAATTTAAGTCCAGTTCCAGTCCATCCACTAGTTGATGTATAACCAAAATTTTTTAATGTCCCATTATTTCCACTACCACTTAAATCATGAAATATTCCTTTATCTGTTCCTTGATTTGTTTTACCATTTGCATCATATGAAAGTACTAATCCATTTGTACTAATACTATCTTTATCTACTTTTATATAAGCATTTAATTGTTTACCTTGTTCAGCATTCTGATTTCCTGCAATATCCGGAAAATATATTTCCAAATTATAGGTATGAATTTTATTCCCACCAGTCGAACCAGTAAAAGACCCATTACCTAACTTAATATTAGATACCCCAGTTCCAATATCTCTCATAGTACTTACACTAGGAATAACAACCCCATTACTTCCATTATTAATACTTATAAATTTATATCTCAATGCTCCACTAGAAAAAGTATTAGATTGTATAACTATAGATATACTATATAGCATATCAATATTTGTTGTATTATTACCTATTACAGTAAAAGTTTTAGTTGCCCATACTTCTTCTCTTGGATATATATTAAATATACTAATATTTGATCCCCCATTATAGGTAATATTCATTGTTCCACCTTCAACATTAAGAGTTGTACTTGTTTCACTACCAGTTATGTTTGCAGTAAAATATGCAAAAGATATACCTACTGCTACTAGGTATAATATAATTATTAATGAAATTAAATTTTTTTTAGTTGTAAATATCTTCAATCTAATACTCTTTTCATTTATTAATAACATTTTAACAAATAGATAAATTATGTCAATATTTAGTAACAATAAAAAAGAAGCTATTAAGCTTCCTTTTTATTAACCGTTAATTAATTTAGTGCGTCTTTAAGCTTACTTCCTGCTTTAAAAGATGCAACAGTTTTTGCTGGAATACGGATTTTTGCTTTAGTTAAAGGATTAATTCCATCTCTAGCTGCACGTTTTTTAGCAGAGAAAGTTCCAAAACCAACTAAAGCTACCTTTCCTTCTGATTTTAAACCTTTTGTTACACCTTGGATAGTAGCATCTAGTGCACGAGCTGCATCAGCTTTTGTTAAGTTAGCAGTTTTTGCAATGAATTCCACTAATTCTGTTTTTGACATAACGATTACCTCCCATTTTCAGTTTTTATAAGGCTTAATGCCCTACAAGTATAAATTATCAAATAATAATTTAAAAAGCAACAAAAAAACATACATTTATTAAAAAAAGTATGTTTTTACCTTCTTTTTAGTATATTTTTTGTAAAATTACTTTTTCTATAAGACAATAGCTATTAAATTATGGCTTCCTTTATTAACAATTTTAGTAACGGTACTTGATAATTTATATCTAGTATTATCTGGCATCATTGATAATTTAGCTTGAATCCCTTCTTTTACTATAACATCTAAACTACGACCGAAAATTTCACTTTTCCAAATACTAGATGGATCAATTTCATAATCTTTCATAATGTAATTAATTAATTCTTTACTTTGTAATTCAGTTCCTATTATTGGTTCAAAGGTAGATTCTACATCAACTTTCATTAAATGAATAGATGATGCGACAGCTTTTAACTTAACTCCATATCTAGAACCTTGCTTTATTATTTCTGGATTAGATAACTTCATATCAGTAAGATTCGGATAAACAATTCCATAACCGGTATTTTTAGCCATTTTAAGAGCACTTTTTAAGGTATTAGTTTCATCTTTATTCTCGGCATATTCAGTAAATACTTTAAGTAAACTTCCTTTATTAATTGTAATACCACCTATTACTTCTTTTAATATATTATTGTATAATTCATCACTACTATTTAAATTAAGTGTCACCATTCCAGTAGCAGTATCTACATTTGCAATATATGCTTTGTCTATATACTGACTATCTTTATAATAATCCATTATTTTATCAACATCTTTTAATTTAGAAATATTAGTCATGCTTTCTTTTATTTTTTCTAAATAATGTTCTTTTACTGGATGTTTTTTTTCTAAAATATGAATCCATTCTGGTACTTTAACTTCAACATTTAAAACTGGGAATTCATATAAAGCCGTTTTCAAGATTTCATACATTTCTTTTTCATTCATTGATTCAACATTAATAGGTAATACTGGTACATCATAGTTTTCACTTAGATTACGAGCTAATCTTTTTGCTTCTTCTGAAGTCGGATTTTTCGTATTAAGAATAATAATATATGGTTTATTAATCGATTTTAATTCGGTTATTACTTTTTCTTCGGCATCCATATATTCACCACGTGTAAATTCTCCAATTGAACCATCAGTTGTTATAACTATACCTATGGTAGAATGATCCCTAATTACTTTTTCAGTTCCAATTTCCGCTGCTTCGATAAAAGGTATTTCTTCATCATACCA
>JAQUGJ010000105.1:0-3474 GCA_028684255.1 Bacilli bacterium
CACTTATAGTTGCTTTTACAATGTACATAATTTCATAATTTTTCATTTCTACACCTCCTTATGGACTATTGGCTTCTATTTAAGAAGCAAGGAGTAATTGAATTACTCGCAACAATTATAACAAATATTTTTTTAATTGTAAACATCAATTGTTTTTGTTTTTCAAATATACCGGTATATATGCTATAGACATAGCAATCATTCCTGCTACTATAATTGTTATGATTGGATTATTAAAATTGTTTAAAAAAGGGTATAATTCTAAAATATGTTCCGGCAATTCTTCCGACATAATATAGTTTGTTTGAAATAATCTATTAAATATTATTGCGAAAATAAAAATTAAATTTGCAAATATAAAGGTCCTTATTATGTCTTTTTTTTCTATTTTGATTTTATCTAAATAATAGATAAAAAACACAGATAACACAACTAAATGATGACTTATAAAAAATTCATAAAATACAAAATAGTCCAAAGAACTTTGTAAGTCTGGCCATATAGTAGCTGTAAAAGGTCCCATAAACGCAAAGAAAAACACAGTTTTAAAAACTTTTTCTTTCTTTTTTATTAAATAATAGATAAATAGATAACCAGTTATGAAACAAAAATGAAGTGGTAAATCTTCTTTCCAAGTATATATTCCATAAATCATTTGTGCCCCAATATATATAATTCTATTAATCATTATAACCGAAATAATTCCTATTTTTAGTTTTTTGGCTGTTTTTTCACTTATTTTAGAAATCTTATCTTGATTGTTATATATTAAAAATAACCCAATAAATAAAACACCTAAACATATTAAGTGGATAAGCCCAAACAATTCAAATTTAATTCCAACTACTTCATCTACAAAAAATTCTCTCATACTTCACTAAACATTAAATCTAAAATGACAAATGTCCCCGTCTTTCATTATATATTCTTTTCCTTCAAGTCTCATTTTGCCAGCTTCTCTTACTTTTTTTTCATCGCCCGAATGTTTTAAATCTTCAAAACTCATGATCTCTGCTCGAATAAAGCCTCTTTCAAAATCCGAATGAATTATTCCAGCACATTCTGGTGCTTTCATGCCCTTTGTATATGTCCAAGCTCGAACTTCATCTTTTCCCACCGTGAAATAAGTTTCTAATCCAAGCAATTCATAAGTTGCGCTTATCAATTTGTCTAAACCACTTTCCTCAATACCAACTTCATTTAAAAATTTAATTTTATCTTCTTCATTTAATTCTACTATTTCAGATTCCATTTTAGCACATACTGTAATAACTTTATTTTTTTCTCTTTTAGCATATTCAATTACCATATCAACATATTCATTATTTCCGTCTAAAAGATCATTTTCCGAAATATTTGCCATATAAATTATTGGTTTTAAAGTTAAAAAATTAAATGGTTTTATTATACTTTTCTCTTCTTCATTAAAGTCTAAACTTCTAAGTGTTTTATTTTGTTCTAAACATGCCTTAATTTTTAATAAAAGCTCATTTTCTTTAATTGTTTCTTTGTCTTTAGCCATAGTGGCTTTTTTACCAATGCGACCCATTCTTGTTTCAACTACTTCTAAATCTGCTAAAACAAGTTCAATATTTATGATTTCAATATCTCTGATAGGATCGACGCTATTTTCAACGTGAATTATATTATCATCTTTAAAACACCTAACAACTTCACAGATGGCATCTACTTCTCTAATGTGTGATAAGAATTTGTTTCCTAAACCCTCACCTGTAGACGCACCTTTAACTAATCCTGCAATATCAATAAATTCAAACGCTGTTGGTATCATCTTCTCTGGTATATATAATTGTTCTAAATACTCCAATCTTTTATCCGGAACAACTACCATTCCAATATTTGGATCAATTGTTGCAAAAGGATAATTTGCAGCTAAAATATTCTTTTTTGTAATTGCATTAAATAAAGTTGATTTACCTACGTTTGGTAAGCCTACTATTCCTGCTTTTAATCCCATAAAACCTCCTATAAAAAAGGGGATAACCCCTACATTGTTGGATGTACCCCTATTCCTGTAGGTAATCCTGTTATGTACCAACCAATTATTATTGCAAACCAGACAACGGCAAACATTAAAATGGTTGGCATTATTTTCTTAAGTGTCCCAAATATTGTTATTTTATTATCTTCATCAGTATTATATTTTTCAAGGAATGCTAAAGTAATAATAAAATATATAAAGAAAGGGGTAATTGCTTTACCGATAGAATCAGCTGCACTAAATACAAATTGTGCAAAGCTAGGCGTTACATTAGCACGCATAAATAAAGGTACTAAAACCGGTGATAGCAAAGACCATTTTACTATATTAAATGGCATTAATATACTCATTATAATTACTAAAATAAATGTTACTATAATCAATATTATGGCTGAAAAATCAAAACCACTCAATAAGTTTAATAGATTTATAGTAATTACTTCACCTAAATTTGTCCATTCAAGAATTCCTATCAATTGAGCAGTAAAAAATAATAATACAAATAAATATCCTAAGTTTTCAAAATTTTTTGATAATCCAATACTGTATTGATTAGTATTTTCAACATTTTTAGAAATTTTTCCATATATAAATCCACAAACCATAAATATAAATAAGTAAACAAACATAAATCCATCTTTAAATGGCGAACCATCTTTAAATAATTTAACTATATAACGATCGCCATCCGTTAACAATAGCCCAGATTTATAAAAACCAGGGATAATCATATAAATTACAATCAGTATTAAAGATACAAACGCTAATAAGGTAAAGAAAAGTCCTTTTTTTGATTCTTTGTATTCTGTTTCTTTGACTTCGTTTTTACATATTTTAGGTTCTAAGAATTTTTTAATGATAAACATTCCAGAAATTAATAAAGCAATAACGCTGAAAATCATTATAAAAATATTAGAATATAAATTATAGACAAAGTTTTGATCTAAGTCAACATTAGCCGCTGCCTGAGTCATTGTTCCTAATATATAATCATCATAACTCGCTAATATGCCAGTTCCATAACCAACAGTTATTCCAATGAACATTGTCAATATTCCTAAAAAAGGTTTTTTGTTTGCATATTGATATATTAACGCAATCAATGGAATTAAAATTATATAACTATATTCACCTACAATTGAAGAAGTTAATCCAATTAATAAAGTTAAAAATGTTAACCATTCTTTTTTCATCTTTTTTAATGGTTTAAAAACTATTTGAAATAAACCACTTGCTTCCCCTATTCCTATTGCTATTAACGACATAATTAATAAGAAAAAAGGTTCAAATAAATTTAAATTTACCATTGAATTACTAATGATTGCTTTTATTCCATCAATTGTAAGAACATTATTGACAGTAACTAAGGTGGTTTCTAATCCATTATCGATTATTTGAGTCTTTTCCGCTTCTATTTCCAATATTGAAAATATCGAACTTAAAACTATAACTATAAGCGTTAATATAATTAT
>JAQUGJ010000106.1:0-3450 GCA_028684255.1 Bacilli bacterium
TTGGAAATATAGAATTATCTAATAATCCAGGTGTTGTTGAATTTCAAGATGTAAGATTTAAATATAGTGAAGAAGAGGAATTCACCTTAAAAGGTTTAAATTTAAAAATTGAACCAAATAAAAAAATCGCAATCGTTGGAAGAAGTGGTAATGGTAAATCAACCATCTTTAATCTACTTCTTAGATATTTTGATGTAACTGAAGGAAAAATTTTAATTGACGGGATCAATATAAATGATTTGAAAGAAAAATCATTAAGAGAAAATATCTCAATCATAAGGCAAGCTCCATTTTTATTTAATTTAAGTATTTTTGATAATTTTAAATTAGTAAAAGAAGATGTTACCTTAGAAGAAGTAAGAGATGTATGCAAAAGAAGTTACATTGATGATTATATAATGAGTTTGCCAAACGGTTATAATACAATTATTGGTGAAGGTGGAGTAAATTTATCAGGCGGGCAAAAACAAAGAGTTGCAATTGCAAGAACACTTCTTTTAAACACTAAAGTTATCTTATTTGATGAAGCAACTTCAGCACTTGATAATGAATCACAAGAATATATTAAAAAGACAATTAATGATTTGGTTAAAGATCATACAGTAATAATTGTCGCCCATCGTCTATCGACTATTGTTGATGCCGATATTATAAATGTTATTGAAAAAGGAGTTTTAGCAGCATCAGGAACTCATAAGAAGTTGCTTAAGACTTCAAAAGTATATAGCAGTTTATATAATTCCGAATCTTCAAATTCATAAAAGAGAGAAATCTCTTTTTTATTTTAAAAATATAAGTAAAATGATATAATTAATCATAGGAGGGTTTTTATGAGATTAGATCAATTAGAAATCGGAAAGAGTGCTAAAATTAATAAAGTATTAGGAACAGGTGCTTTAAGAAATCATTTTTTAAGTATGGGACTTACACCTAATACAGAAGTAACTTTGATTAAAACTGCACCGATGAAAGACCCGATTGAAATAAATATAAGAGGATATATGCTTACTTTAAGAAAAGAGGAAGCTTCTAAAATTATTATAGGAGAACCTTATAAAAAAGTAGAAGAAGTAAATATAAAATTAAAAGATGATATTTATCCACTATCATTTAATAAAAAAAATAAAGTGGTTTCTTCAGAATCCGAAAAAGTTACTTTTGCCTTAGTAGGAAATCAAAATTGTGGTAAAACAACTCTATTTAATCAATTGACAGGGTCAAATCAACATGTTGGTAATTTTCCTGGAGTTACTGTCGATAGAAAAGATGGATTAATAAGAGGTCATCAAAATATTACAGTGACTGATTTACCAGGGATATATTCTATGTCACCTTATAGTGATGAAGAAATAGTAACAAGGGATTTTTTATTAAAAGAACGTCCGAATGGAATAATTAATATAGTTGATGCTACTAATATAGAGAGAAATCTTTATTTAACAATGCAATTACTAGAAATGAATATACCTGTTGTAGTAGCGCTTAATATGATGGATGAAGTATATAAAAACGGTGGAGCAATTATGGTTAAGCGACTAGAGAAACTACTAGGTGTTCCTATTGTATTAATATCAGCATCTAAGAATGAAGGAATTGGAGAATTAATTGAGAGGGCAATTGAAATTGTCGAATATAAAATATTGCCAATAAAAAATGATTTTTGTCGTTCAGATGGTAATCAAGTAGAAAGTGCTCTACATCGAAGTATTCATGCTATTATGTATTTAATAGAAGACCATGCTAAAAGAGCAAAAATGCCTATTCGTTTTTCAGCAACTAAATTATTAGAAGACGATAAACTAGTGTTAGAAAAATTAAATTTAGATAAAAATGAAAAAGAGACTTTAGAACATATAAAGTATCAATTAGAACAAGAAAGTGGCATCGATAAAGAGGCTGCACTTGCCGATATAAAATATGAATTCATAAGTAGAGTTTGTAATCAAACGGTCGTTAAAACAAAAGAGAATAAAAGTTATCTAAAAAGTTTAAAGATCGATGAAATTCTTACTGGAAAATATACAGCAATTCCTTTTTTTCTATTAATAATTGGAACGATATTTTGGCTAACTTTTGGACTTATAGGATCTGGTTTATCTGATTTATTTGCATATTCAATTAAATGGTTAATTGATGTTGTTGATTTATTACTTATTCGTTTTCAAATAAATCCAGTAGTACATTCTTTAATTATTGATGGAGTTTTTACTGGGGTAGGAAGTGTTTTAAGTTTTTTACCGATAATCGTTGTTTTATTCTTTTTTCTATCTTTGTTAGAAGATACTGGATATATGGCAAGGGTATCGTTTGTAATGGATAAAATGTTTAGAAAAATTGGTTTATCTGGTAAAAGTTTTGTACCGATGTTAATTGGTTTTGGATGCTCTGTACCTGCTATAATGGCAACTCGTACTTTATCTTCTAGCCGTGATAAAAAAATGACTATTTTTCTAATTCCATTTATGAGTTGTTCTGCTAAGTTACCGGTATATGCTTTTTTCACTTATGTATTTTTTCCTGAAAATCAAACAATTGTAATGATGTTACTATACTTAATTGGAATATTTATTGGAATAATAATTACAATTATTTTAAATAAATTTGTCTTTAAAGGAAATTCAATACCTTTTGTTTTAGAACTTCCTAATTATCGTCTTCCTAGTGCTAAGACAACATTAATGCTTGTTTGGGATAAGGTAAAAGAATTTGTAACTAAAGCATTTACAATTATATTTTTAGCTTCAATTGCTATTTGGTTTTTACAAACATTTGATATTAGAATGAATGTTGTAGCTGATTCATCTGATAGTTTACTAGCCGCTATTGGTAATTTAATAACTCCAATTTTTAAACCATTAGGATTTGGTGATTGGAAGATATCAACAGCGCTTCTAACTGGTTTTATTGCTAAAGAGAGTGTTGTTAGTACTTTAACTGTACTACTTGGAAATCAGGCTAATTTAAGTACTTTATTTTCTACTTTAACAGCATTTATATTCTTAGTATTTACTTTGTTATATACTCCTTGTATTGCTGCTATAGCAACAGTTAAAAAAGAACTAGGTAGTAAATGGGCTATTTTAATTGTATTTTTACAATGTACTATTGCCTGGTTAGTGTCTTTCTTATTATATAGAACTATATTATTAATATCTTCATCAGGACTCAATATTCAAAGTATAGTAATCTTATTTGGAATAACATTAATGTGTTCTTATATATTTTTAAAATTAATGAATAAAAAAGATCTTAACTGTTCTAGTTGTTCGTCAGTTAACTGTAGTGGATGTATATATAATAAAAAAACCAAGTAGGTTTTTTTGTTGACTTTTATAGTTGATGATATTATAATTTAAATGCAAATGGAGGAAACATGATAGATATAATAATTGATACATTAATAGATGGAGTAAAATTACTACCTTTTTTATTTTTAACTTTTCTTTTAAT
>JAQUGJ010000013.1:0-14505 GCA_028684255.1 Bacilli bacterium
TTTTCATGTTACTTAATTATCCTAATTATGAAAAAGTTTTAACAAAGTCTGTAACCGAAAGATTTAAAGAAAAAGGTAAAGATATAGTTGAAGCTAATATAAACAGTATTAAAGATAGTAAAAAAGAACTTAAATTAGTTCAAATAAATGATGAAAAAACCATCGATTTCAACATTAAAGAAGATATTTTTAGTATTATTAATGCCCGAAAAGGTTATGATTTAAAAGTAAGTGAGTTAATAGACCATACTGATGGTCATTTTCCGGGAGGAACAAGTGCTTTAGAAAAAAGAAATTTAACTTCCTTGGTAGCTAAATGGGATAAAACTAATTGCATTCAGTGTGGTATTTGTTCAATGGTATGTCCTCACTCAGTAATAAGACAATTTTTGCTTAATAAAGGAAATAGATATTCTGATCAATCAATAAACGCAATTGAACAAGATAAAGATTTTATTATTGCTTTAAGTGAGGCTGATTGTACCGGTTGTGGAATATGTGTTAAAGAATGTCCTAAAAATTGTTTTAGTTTTGATAAGTATGATGATGAAACCCAAAAGATAGCTAATGATTTATTTAATAATCATAATAATCCTGAATATCCTCTTGATACCATTAGAGGATTAGAATTTAAAAAGCCATTATTTGAATTTAGTGGGGCATGTGCTGGTTGTGGGGAAACTCCATATTTAAAATTATTAACGCAAATAGTAGGTGAAAAGTTAGTTATTGCTAATGCTACTGGTTGCTCTAGTATTTATGGGGCATCATGTCCATCAACCCCATATAAAGTATCATGGGCTAATAGTTTATTTGAAGATAATGCTGAATTTGGTTTAGGAATATTAGAAACTTATACAAAAATGCAAAAAAGAATTGATAAAATATTAAAAGAATCTAAAAATAAAAATTGTGTTAAATTTTATGAAAAATGGACTATAAATAAAAATGATTATCAAAAAATAAAAGAATTAGAAGAAGAAGCAAAAAAATATTTAAAAGAAGACCTAATTGAATACTTAACCCCTAAAAGTGTCTGGACTATTGGCGGTGATGGGTGGGCTTATGACATTGGCTTTGGTGGTATTGATCATGTTTTATCGAGTGGTAAAAACGTTAATATATTAGTATTAGATAGTGAAGTTTATTCTAATACCGGCGGTCAATCTAGTAAAGCAAGTAAAATAGGTGCAGTAGCAGAATTTGCCAATATGGGTAAAAGAACTCATAAAAAAGATTTATTTAGAATTGCAATGACATATCCAAATATATATGTTGCCGAAATAAATTTAGGCGCTAATATGATGCATAGTATCAAAGCTTTTAAAGAAGCTGAAGAACATAATGGGCCTTCTATAATAATAGCTTATTCACCTTGTGTTGAACATGGTATAAAAGGGGGATTATCTAATAGCGTTCAAAAACAAAAATTAGGAGTTGAATCTGGTTATAATATACTAATGCGTTATAAAGAAAATAAGTTATATTTAGATTCAAAAGAACCAAACTTTGATAAGTATGCAGAATTCTTAAATAATGAAGTAAGATTCAATGCTTTAAATATAAAAAATCCTAAAATAGCTAAAGAATTACTATCTTTAAATAAAGAAGCTGCTATTAAAAGATATGAATATTATAATAATATAGCCAACAAATAAAAAAAGAAGTCGCCCCCTGAGGTCGACTTCAAAGAATAAAAAGGGGTTGGCTAGTGTGATACTAGCACCAATTCGCCAAAAGTGAATTGGTGCTTTATATACTATATTAAAAGGTAATTTTTGTCAACCCTTTTTGAAAACTTTTTAAAAATAAATAATGGAGGATAAAATGTTAGAAGAAATAAAAGGAATTGGTAATAAAACAATATCTGAATTAAACAAATTAAATATCAATACAATAGAAGATTTATTAACGTATTATCCTTTTCGTTATGATTATTTTAAACCGGTAAATATAAAGGAAATAAATGATGACAAAGAAGTTGTAATAAATGGTTATATCGAATCAATACCTAAAGTTATGTATATTAAAAGAAACTTAAATAAGTTAGCTTTTAATTTTAAAACAGATAATATAATTATTAATGTTGTAATCTTTAATCGAGCTTTTCTTAAAAATAATTTAAAAATTAATAAATTAATTACTATTATAGGTAAATATAATAAATTAAAAAATACTTTTACTGCATCAGATATAAAATTAAATCCGATTATTGAAGATAAAATTGAACCTATTTATCATTTAACATCTAATATTAAAAGGCAAAATTTTAATAAAATAATTGCTAATACTTTAAAAACAAATATTAATATTCCTAATTATATTCCTAATGATTTAATGAATAATTATAAATTAATAGATAAAAAATTAGCCTTAAAATATATTCATCAGCCATCATCACCTAATGAAATAAAACAAAGTAAACTAATGCTTGCTTATGAAGAATTATTTATTTATATGTTAAAACTGAACTTTTTAAAACAAAAAAAACAAAAACCAAAACCAGAAAATATAAAATTTTATGATGAAAATAAATTACAAGAATTTATCAATAATTTACCATATAAATTAACTGAAGATCAAAACCAAGTATTACAAGAAATAATTAATGACTTTAAATCCCAAAAAAGAATGAATCGATTAATCTTAGGAGATGTTGGAAGCGGTAAAACTATTATGGCATTTATTTCTTTATATATAAATTACTTAGCTGGGTATCAAGGAGTTATTATGGTACCGACTGAAATACTAGCTTTTCAACACTTCGAAAACTTCAAAGTATTATTTAAAAAATATAAAATTAATGCTGTTTTATTAACTAGTTCAACTAAAATAAAAGAAAGAAAAGAAATCATTAAAGAAATAATAGAAAATAAAATTAACATAGTTATAAGCACTCATTCGGTCCTTAATGAAGAAATAATATTTCATAATTTAGGTCTTGTTATAACAGATGAACAACATCGCTTTGGTGTTAAGCAACGAAAAAATTTACAAGAAAAAGGTAAAGATGTTGATGTTATATACATGAGCGCAACACCAATTCCCAGAACTTTAGTTTTAACTATTTATGGTGATATGGATATTTCCTTTATTAAAAATAAACCCCAAAATAATAAAGAAATAATTACGAAACTAGTTTCTGATTCTGATATAAAAGAAGTGTTATATGATATATTAGAAGAAATAAAAAAAGGCCATCAAGTTTATGTTGTTGCTCCTCTAGTAAATGAAAATGAAGAACTAGATATTGAAGATATTGAATCGATAAAGAATAAATTTGCAAAAGCCTATAATAATAAGATACCGCTTGGAACAATTCATGGTAAAATTAAGACAAAAGAAAAAGAAAAAATCATGAATGATTTTAAGAATAATATCATAAAAATATTAATATCAACAACAGTTATTGAAGTCGGAATAGATGTCAAAAACGCTACGACAATCGTTATATTTAATGCTGAAAGATTTGGTCTAGCTACATTACACCAATTAAGAGGAAGAGTTGGAAGAAGTGATCTGCAAAGTAAATGTTATTTAATAAGTAATTATGAAAAAGAAAGATTAAAAGTCTTAGAAGAAAGTAATGATGGCTTTTATATCAGTGAAAAAGATTTTCAGTTAAGAGGAACAGGGGATTTATTTGGAGTAAAACAAAGTGGTGATATGAATTTTAAAATAGCTAATTTAAAAAATGATTATAAAATATTATTACAATGTCAAAAAGATAGTGAAAACTTTTTATTAAATAATATAAAAAATATTAAGTCATTTCCCAGTCAAGAAAAAATATTAGAAAGCATAATCTTTATAGATTAAGAGGTAAACATGGATCGAAAAAAAATCAAAAAACAAGCTAAAGAAATATTAAAAACTAACCTATGGAAAATATTTATTCCTTATTTAATAATCGAAGTAACTGTTGTATCATTATTCTTTATTATAGATGAAAATACCATTAATGAAGGATATCGTTCTTTAATAAAATCACTTATTCAAATAATAATGTATCCATTAACAATCGGATTACTAGCATATGTCTTTAAAATAGTTAAAAATAAAGAATATAAAATAGAAGATATCTTTAAACCATATAATATATTTTTCTTCGTCTTTGCCTTATTCTTTATAACCGGCTTTTTAATAACTTTAGGAATATTCTTATTTATTATTCCTGGTATAATACTAGCAATAATGTTTCACTTTGCTCCATTTATAATGGCAGATGGTGAAAAAGATCCGATTAAATGTATCAAAGAAAGTAATAATTTAATAAAAAATTATAAATGGGATTATTTTAAATTTGCTTTAAGCTTTATTGGCTGGTATTTAATTATCATAGTAGCATTTTGGTATGTAATACCATATGTAATAGTTTGTGAAGTTTTATATTATGAAGAACTTAAGAAACTAAATAAAAGTAATTGACAAAGAATTGAAATTCCTATATTATTAATTTAGGCATAATATTATATATTATGCTTAGGTATACTTCTAACGATTTTAATGTTGGAGTGTATCAACCAAAACCCCCTGAAGGAGCCGAGAGGCTCCATTTTTGTTTATATTAAAGGCTTTGCAGCCTTTTTCATTTTTTTAGGTACACTTTTAGGTACGTTTTTTTGAAAAAAAAGTGATTTTTTGAATGATTTTATAAGTATAAGTAGTCGCAAATTGAGACTAGTTGAATATATAAACTGGTGTCAAAACATTACCAGTTGACTGCAAAGTTTAGACAACTGATCACACCTTGTAACTGATTAAGATGTCCGATTATAACCGGAAGGTTAATCCGGTTATGTCCGGACCCTAAATCCGGTTATGTCCGGACTCTTTGCAAGAAATCGGCATAATATCCGGTAAATAGTGGAAATTTTAAAGAGTAATAAAAACTGATAATTTTTTCAAAAAAATATAGTATAATGAGTTTAGTATGGAGGGATTATATGACTTTAAAAGATTATGAACATGTTGAATCAACAAATATAGATTATAAAGAAAAGCTAGAAGTTAGTCACCCAAAAAGCTGGTTAAAATCAGTTTCTGCTTTTGCAAATACAAAAGGAGGAATTCTATTATATGGTGTAAGGGATGAAGATAAAAAACCTGTTGGATTAGAAGACATTTCAGCAGTATCTTCTAAAATAACAGAATTAATTAATTCAAAGATCACACCAGTACCTCGTTATGAATTAAATCCTTTTGTAGACGATAACAAAGACTTTTTAGAAGTAAATATTGGAGATGGTCCGGCAACACCATATTACTATAATAGTGATGGTAGAAAGACAGCTTATATTAGATCTGGAGATCAAAGTATAGAAGCACCGGAACATATGCTCCAAAGTTTAATTTTAAAAGGACAAAATAGAACTTTTGACTGTTTACCAAGCGAATTTAAAAAAACTGATGTTAGCTTTACTTTATTAGAAGCAACTTTAAAAAAACAAACAGGTACAATTATTAACAAGGATAGAGATTATATTTCTTTCAATTTAATAAATACAGATGATTATGTAACAAATGCTGGTTTATTACTTTGCGATCAAGGATTATTAAGACAATCTAGAATATTTTGTACTAGGTGGAAAGGTACAGTCAAAGGCTCTATAGATGGAGATGCAATGGATGATAAAGAATATAGTGGAAGTATAATTAGTTTATTAGAGAATGCGGAAACATTTATAAAAAATAATTCAAAAACTAGCTGGGAAATCAAAGGAATGATAAGAAATGAATTTGAAGAATATCCAACCAAAGCTGTTCGTGAAGCATTAGTTAATGCAATAATCCATAGGGATTATCAAATATTAGGCTCTGAAATTCATGTTGATATGTATGATGACAGATTAGAAATAACATCCCCAGGAGGTATGGTGGATGGAAGCCAAATCCAAAACCTTGATTTGACAAAAATACCATCATTAAGAAGAAATACAATAATATCAGACTTTTTTAACAGACTTCATTTTATGGAAAGAAGAGGGAGTGGATTAACGAGAATTGTTGAATCATACTCTGATTGTAAGAAAAAACCTACATTTAGTTCAGGTGTATCTAGCTTCGCTGTAATATTTCCAAACAAAGGATATGTTGAGAAACACCCAGGATTAAATGCCGAAAATGGAAATGTTATAGATAATCACGATTATTTTATATTAAAAATGTATAAAAATTTAGGTGGAAAAGTAAGAGGTAATTTTCTACCTAACCTAGAAAATCTATTTGATATAATTGGATATGATAGAGATTTTTCTAGAGAGAAAGTTGAAGAAATATTCGATGTAAAAAAATCAAGAGCTTCAGATATAATATCTAAATTAATTGATAATGATTTGGTTGAATACTCAAGTGAATCAAAATACAGATTTAAAAAATAAATAATTCAAAGATGCTTATGGCATCTTTTTACTTATACTATTTCTTTATAATTCCTCATTGACAACAGGGCCCCCAGCAACAATTCTTATGTTGGTTGCAATATCTTAAAAAGATATTACAACAAGTATGGCGAATTATTACTGCCCATTATCAATGATTTGCTTATAAAAAAATGATATAGTGATATTTAATAAGTAAGAAAATAAGCAAGATTTAAGCAAGATAATTGATTGTTTTTAATTTAAATGGTATAATATAAATGAAAGAAAAATAGAGGTGAAACTATGGAAAAATATACTCCGCCATTTTCTATTACTAATAAAATGCTTGATCTAGTAGCAACTATAATGGAGAAAATAGGTAAACTAGATAATTACAATAGTTTAAACAAGATGCCTACGTTAAGAAGAAATAATCGAATTAATTCAATTCATTCATCTCTTGCAATTGAAGCTAATTCATTATCATTAAATCAAGTTAAAGATATTATAAATGGTAAAATGGTTTTAGGGCCACAAAAGGAAATTCAAGAAGTAAAAGATGCATATAAAGCTTATGAGATGATAAAAGAAGTAAGCCCATATTTAATAAAAGATCTGTTAAAAGTTCATGGTGTAATGACATATTTAACTTTAGACGAATCAGGTGTTTATAGATCTTCTGGTGAAGGTGTATTTGATGGTGATAAATGTATTTTCATGGCGCCACCACAAGATAGAGTTCCAGAGTTAATTGAAAATTTATTTAGTTTTATGAAAAGAGAGAAAGATAACATTAATCCATTGATATTATCTTCAATATTCCATTATGAATTTGTTTTTATTCATCCATTTACCGATGGTAATGGAAGAATGGCGAGATTATGGCAGACTGTTATATTATCTAATTATAAAGAGGTTTTTGAATACCTACCAATAGAGAATCAAATAAAAAAATATCAAGAAGAGTATTATGATTCAATAGCACATTGCCATATTAATGGAAACTCTAATGAATTCATTGAATTTATGTTAAAAATGTTTGATGAAGTTTTAGATGAAATAATTAGCTCATCATCACAAGCAGTGACTCAAAATAATGTTTATTTAATTAAATTATTAGATGCAATGGATAGTAATATCCCTATGACAGCTAATCAAATTATGAAAAAGTTAAATATAAAATCGAAAGAAACATTTAGGGCAAATTACTTAGATCCCGCTCTAAATGAAGGATTAGTAAAAATGACTATCCCAGATAAACCAACAAGCAAAAATCAAATGTACTATAAAGTTTAATGATAAAGAGAAAGGGTGAGTGTTGATGATTGATATAAAAGTAAAAATGTATACTGATTCAGCAAATAAAGATCCAGACACTTATAGTAATCTTTTACATAAATATCATTTTATATTGTGGAACAAAAAACTTCCCAATGGTAATAGGTTTAATCTTGTGGAATCATCTGTAGCACCATATTATTTCAAATTAAATGTTTTAAGTAATAAATTTATATTTTCAAGTGATTCAATAATTCATACATATTCTAGACGTGAAAGTATGCAAGGGATTGTTAGTAATTTCCCTTTTGAGAAAATAAATGATTTTTTTGACCTGGCTAGCACCATTGGAGGATATATAATATTCCCTGCTAATAAAATGGATAATAAATTAACCATTAATCAGATTAGAGGAATGCATCCAAAAATAAATGATAGGTTTGATTTAACATTAGAATGCATTAGATTGTGGTATTTAAAGGTAGATAACCCATTATACAAACATATTGAGAGATATAAAGATTTTTTTGATTTATTTATAGATTTTAAAGGATATGTTAATTTCTTTTTGCTAAATGATTTAGTTGATGAAAAGTACGAAAGCATATATTTTTGGTTGCCTTTTGATGGCTTTGATAATAGAAAACCAACGCCTCAAAGCATAGACGAATATAAATATTATATGGACAAAGTTACGAGTTTTGTTAATTTGAGAAATAATCGAATTTTAAAGTATTCTAGTAATTTATAACTTAAAAATGCAAAGGAGAAAAAAATGGAAATAGGAAAATTAAACGAAGTTGAATTGAGAAATTTATGGAAGCACGAGCAATATGATTTTTCAGAATGGCTATCAGAAACTGAAAATATTGAGATTTTAAATGATGTTTTGGGGTTAACTTTAACAGATATATCCAAGGAAGTTTATGTAGGAACATACAGATGTGATCTAGTAGGAGTTGATGAATCTACCGGTATTAAAATTATTGTTGAAAATCAATTAGAAGCATCTAATCATGATCATCTTGGCAAAATCATTACATATGCTTCGGGTTTAGATGCACAAGTAGTTGTTTGGATTGTTAAACAAGCTAAAGAAGAACATAAAAGTGCAATAGAATGGTTAAATAATAATACTAATAGTAATATCAACTTTTTCTTAATAGAATTGCATGCATATAAAATAGGTGACTCATTACCAGCTCCATATTTTGAAGTTGTTGAAAAACCTAATGATTTTATTAAAAATTCAAAGACTAATAGTAATCAAGGCCAATTAAATAAGTCGCAATCTGAAAGGTTAGAATTTTGGAATAAATTTAATGAAATTTTAATAGATAAAGGTAAGCCATTTAATGTTCGAAAAGCGACCACCGATCAATGGTATGATGTAGCAATAGGATCTAGCTCGTCTCATATTGCTATCGAATTAATTAATAAAGAAGGTTATATACGAATTGGGTTATATATGATAAATGATAAAGCGTTTTTTGACAAACTTTATGAGAATAAAGAAAAAATTGAGCATGATTTAGGAATTGAATTAGAGTGGTTAAGAGAATGCTCTGGAGATGTTAGTAGAATAAAATATAATTTAAATGGTTTAAATTATGATGATCATTCAAATTATGATGAGCTTATAAACAGGACAATCGAAACAGCTATCAAAATGCAAAAAAAATTTAAAAGCATATTATGTACTAATAAAGATTAATTTATATATTATATTTAACAAATAATTAAAAGTTGGTAAAGCAGTTCTATAAATGTCAACTAAAAAAGTAAGATTAGAGAATACTAAAATACAACTTAAGAAAAGATGATTCGGCTCAATTACAGAACTAGGTCATCTTTTTCTTTTGACTTCTTTTTCTTAGGAGCAATGTAAATATATTCATCTTGATCTTCTTTTGATTCAATTATCTTCTCTGGTTCTGATAATTGTTCTCTAGGTTTATAATCAATAAACTTCTCATTTTGATTCTCAATAATATTAACAATGGTATCTAATCTATTCTGATACATATGAGAATAGGTGTTAAGTGTTTCATCAATTTTAGTATGTCCTAAGTATTTAGCAACTAAAGTTATATTAGCACCACTATCAATTAATAAAGAAGCGCAACTATGTCTAAAATCATGAATTCTAATATCTTTAACACCGGCATTAAATGCATTCAAAGTTTTTCTATTTCTAAAAGTAGTGTCAGCTATAGGATCTACATCGCCAAATACAAACCACTTATCCTTAAAACCGTAAAAGGTAGCACATTTATCATATAGTTTTTCTAAATCATTTATTAAGAATA
Source organism: Bacilli bacterium (assembly GCA_028684255.1). Taxonomy (GTDB): domain Bacteria; phylum Bacillota_I; class Bacilli_A; order RF39; family UBA660; genus CAKOQQ01. Next base: position 9,950 of record JAQUGJ010000013.1, read on the forward strand.
GGGGAATAGGTATTGTTCTATAACTAGAACTAGTTTTAGGACTAGTCAAAGTATAATTTTTATTAGTATTTTCATTAGGAACTTTAACAACGTTTTTATTAATTGTTAAGGTTCTTTTATTAAAATCAATATCCTCCCAAGCCAATCCTCTAAGTTCACCATTACGAAGTCCACAATAGAATAAAGTTTGAAATGCACATCTATATTTTTAAATCATATTCTACCGATAAAAATTTTTGAAATTCCTGATGAGTATAAAATAACATTTCTTTTTTTCTTTCATTAGGATTATTAAAATTAGTCATTTTACTATATACTTTAAAAAAATTAATATCATACCACTTAGTACCAAAGTTTAATAATGTCTTTAAATACTTATACAACCCATTTTTATATCTAGTAGATATTTCTTTAGCATTAATTGTTTGTCTCCACATTTCATAATGTCTTATATTAAAACCAACTAATTTTAAGTTATCTAATGGTTCTAGAAATGGTCTCATTGTTCGATAATTTTTTAGAGTAGTAACTTTAACTTTATCTTGTTGATAATTGTAGTGTTCTTCAATTAAATCTTTGAATGTCATATCTGAATAATCAGTAGCATTTTTTACTTTAAGTTTAAACTCAGCTTCATGATCTCTAGCATCTCTTCTAGAATCAAATTTCTTAGAATGATATCTATGCCTTCTACCTAATAAATCAGTATAACTTAAATCAACATACCAACTTCTACCATCTTTAGTTATTTCATCTTTTTTAGCTTGTCTTATTGCAATATTTATCACTTCCTTTCTATTTTTCTTGTTCAAACAATTTATGAAAATCTTCACTAGCTTTATCCATCTCATTATTAATATTTTTATTAGCATTAATAATTTCTTTGGATAACTTAACATAGTCATTTATATATAACATAGGTTTTCTATTTAATTTAATATCAAAAGCTCTAGTAATAGTGTTTAATGCTTTATTTAAATAATCAACTTCTGTTTTCTTATCTCGTAATTCATTATCTTTTTCATGACTATACTTTCTAATGTTCGTTAGTTCTTTATTGTTCTTATAAAATTCATTTTCATGAGTTAAAGAAAATATCTTACTATCTTTAGACTCTAATTCATATTTGTTAATATCATTTATCCTTTTCAAATTACTAGAATAATCAATTAATTTTTCTACTTCTTTAGCACTATAACCAACTAAATTCTTTTTAATATTTAGTTCTTCTTTAGAACCATTTTGAAGTATCTCCTTAGACTTTTTCAACTTATCATTATAACTATCAATATCTTTCCATAAATTGCTTATTTCATTTTTTAATTCATCAACTTGATGCTCTAGTTTAGTTTGATGTTTTTTATTAGAACCAACTTTACCACGATCTAATTTATAACCTTTATCATTAATAAACTTATTAAACGAATCTTGAATAGTAGCAAAAGAATTTTTACCACCTAAGTCTTTCCAAAATTGATCATTATTTAAAAAGTTACCTTTGACTGTTTCATAGACAATATTGTTGTTACTATCCCTAAATAAGATTGGAACTTCTTTTTCTTTACCATTACCACCAATTACTTTTTCTTTTATTAACTCACCATTACTATCTCTTTTAAAACATTTCCTTTCAACCTCATTTACAACTGGTAAGAAGTAAGCTTGTAGGTGAGGGGTATCTTCATCAAAATGAACATGAGCCATAACAATATTTTCTTTACCAACTAAAGATTTTAAATATTCCATACAACTATCAAAATAATTAATTACTTCTTCTGGAATATCATTTTTAGATTTAATATCAGGAACTAAAATATCTTGCCCTTCCTTATCACCAGATTGATAAGTTCTACCACTTTTCTTAAATTGTAGTCCTAGTGTCTGAAAGAACTCTGGACCACTTGTAAAAGTAACACCATTTAACATATTAGTTTTAGTTTTATGAAGATATTCAATATTACGATTATCTAAAGTATTTTTAACTTCTTGATATAAACTCTTCTCTTTAATATCTTTATAATGAATATTAAATTTAGTTCTTTCATCATCATAATTACCAGTACCTTTTCTTTTATCCATCTCATTACCGATATTATATAAATCTTTACTCTTATAATTATTAACAAATCTTACTACCTGTTTTCCTTCATACATTGATTAACCTCCATAAAGAAGTCATTTCATGACCTATCTCACTAGGGCATAGCCCAACGTGAGATAGGAATCATTTATCTTCCACATTAGCCATCTTTTGTAAATAGGGAATATTAATTTTCAACTTAGTAACAACTTCACACATAGGTATCAAATTATTAGGTAGGGTATATCCTTTACTCTCTAAATCTGTTTTAATTTCTTTTCTAATTTTTAAAGCAGAATTTCTACCGATATTTGCTAATTTCATAAGATCTTGTAAATTGCACCATTGCTTTGATAATAATTTTAATGTTTCTTCTGCTGACATATATCAACCTCCTTTGTTTAATTTTTTCAAATTATAAATTTTCTAATTCTTTCATCATTTCATATAAAACTATTCTTTGTCTTAATATATTAGTTTCTGTAATTTCATAACTATCTAATATATTAAATTTTTCGTTGATTTCTTCTTCATCCATATCCAATTGATCCACTAATTCAAATGTAAGTTCTGCAATTTGTTCATCAAGTTCATACTCATTAATTTTTAAAATCTTTTTCCACACCTTATCCTTAAACATATTTCTACCTCCTTTCTAATACTCTAGTCATTGGCTCAAAAACGCAATAATTGGAGTATAATATAAGGAATTAACTTGGTTCAAATTTAAAAGTTTGCCACCGTAATAATATTCCTAATTAAAGTATAACATAGCAGGTTCAAAAGTGCAATATGTAAAATTTGATAATAAAATAAATTAAATGGTTCAAAAAAGCAAAAGAACGTGCTATAATTAAATCAAGAGGACAGTAGAGGTGAATTCTATGAATAATAAGGATTTTGATAAACACTTAGGATATAATGCAAAATTACTAAGGGAAAAATCAGGTTTATCTCAAAATGATATTGCTAATTATTTAGATATTAGTAGATCAACATATAAGCAATATGAAAATAGTAAAAGAAGATTCCCAGCATATTTAATTCTTATTTTATCTAGATTATATGGAATAAAAGAAGTTCTTGATTTCTTCGAAGAAAACATCTTGAATAAAAATCCTGGTTTAGAAGAAAAGTTAAAAGAACTAAAGGATAGAATTCAATACAGAGAAAAAGATAAGAAGTTTAAATCTATTGATTATGGTGAAAAGAGTTTACAGGAGCTTGCTGATGAAGTTAATAGTATTATAAAAGAAAAAATTAAATTTTATAGATTAAAGAATAATAAGTCTCAACAACAAGTAGCAGATAAATTAAATATAAACTTATCAACATATTCTAGATATGAATCTGGCGAAGTCAAGATTGATAACAATAAACTTGGTTTATTATCTGAATGGTATCAAATAAGTATAAATGAGTTTTTTAAGAAATAAAAATACAAAATGGTAGTATCTGTCGTTATAGTGATGTGGTAAGGAGAAGAATATGAATAATAATAAAGAACGTGAAAGAGAAGAATTACACAAGACAATATGGCGTATTGCAAATGATTTAAGGGGATCTGTTGATGGATGGGATTTTAAACAATACGTCTTGGGTTTACTGTTTTATCGATTTATTTCTGAAAATATAGAAAACTATATCAACACTAATCAAAGAAAAGCTGGTGAAACTGATTTTGAATATAGAAATTTATCAGATGAAGAGGCAGAGTATGGAAAAGAAGATATTGTAAAGGACAAGGGGTTTTTCATATTACCAAGTGAGTTATTTTGTAACGTTAGAAAGGGAGCTAAAAACAATCCGGATTTAAATGTGACAATAAATAATATATTTGATAATATAGAATCATCAGCTAAAGGAACAGCTTCAGAATATGATGTTAAAGGTTTGTTTGATGACTTTGATGTTAAAGGAAACAAATTAGGTAATACAGTTGATGAAAAGAATGATAAACTTGTTAAAATGTTAGATGCAATTGGTGACTTAAAATTAGGAGATTATAAAGATAATACAATTGATACTTTTGGTGATGCTTACGAATACTTAATGACAATGTATGCTTCTAATGCTGGTAAATCTGGAGGAGAATTCTTCACACCTCAAGAAGTTGGCGAATTGCTCGCTAAAATAACATTAATGGGCAAGACTGAATTAAATAAAGTTTATGATCCGTGTTGTGGATCAGGATCTCTTCTTTTAAAGTTCGCTAAAATATTAGGAAAAGAGAACGTTAAACAAGGATATTTTGGACAAGAAATAAATCTTACTACATATAACCTCGCAAGAATTAATATGTTTTTACATGATATAAATTATAATAAATTTAATATAGCCAGAGGTGATACATTAGTTAATCCAATGCATTGGGATGATGAACCATTTGATGCGATAGTATCAAACCCACCATATTCAATCCGTTGGGCAGGAAAGTCTAACCCAATATTAATAAATGATGAAAGATTTTCTCCAG
>JAQUGJ010000014.1:0-14430 GCA_028684255.1 Bacilli bacterium
ATTAATAGAATTGTAGCTAATACAATTTGTTTTAATCTTTTAGGAGGTGAAAATATGTTCAAAGTTGGAGAATATTTAGTTTATAGAAGAGATGTATGTAAATTACTCGAAATAAAAAAGAATAACTTAAATAATCTTGACTATTATGTTTTTACACCATTGTCAGATGCTTCTTTAAAAATAGAAGTTCCAATTTCAAATGAAAACAAAAATTTGAGACCTCTAATAAGTAAGGAACGAGTAGAAGAAATAATTAAAGAAATCCCGAGCGTTAATGTTTTGGATTGCGTTGATAATCGATTAATTGAAGGAGAATATAAAAAATTAATTAATTCTGGTAAAATTATCGATTTAATAAAAATAATTAAAACAACTTATTTGCGTAACAAAGAAAAAATGGAACAAAAAAAGAAACTTAATACTAAAGATTCAAATTATTTTTCTCTAGCAGAAAAATATTTATATCAAGAATTTTCTATTGTATTAGACATGAATTATGATGAAACAAAAAAATATGTTATCAAAGAAGTAGAAAAAAACAAATAAATATTTGTCTTTTTTTATAATCAAATATTAAAGAGGTGGAAATGATGATGAAAGTAACAAAGAAGTAATGGAATTAATAGAAAAACATATTAAAAAATTTATTACAACTTTATCTTCATGAAATAAGTTTTTATTTTCCAATTCAATTTGATTATTAAAATATGTGTCATTGTGAATACTAATCATCTGTAATAAAATAATGTTAATAGAAAATAAAAATAGGTGCATAAATGAAGTTTTTCAAATGTAATATATGTGGAATATAGTAGAATTAGTTGAAAATGGTGATGGGCAACTTGTGTGTTGTAATCAATCAATGGAAAGATTAACAGCAAAAGAAGAAGATAAAGGTTTAGAAAACATGTTTCAGTAGTAACTTTTAATAATAATAAATTAACAGTAAAAGTAGGAAGTCTTGAACACCCAATGGAGGAGAAACATTAAATTTTATTTATAACTATTAAATATAATAAACATATTGAAACAAAAAATTAATTATAATTAAAAACCAGAATGTACCTTTGAAATCAACGAAGAATTTGATGAATCAGAAATTTATGAGTACTGCAATTTACATGGTTTGTGAGAAAATAGTTTTAAAAATTAAAAAAATTTTTTGTTTTTTTATAAAGATGCATAATAATTTGTTATAGGAGGTCCATATTTTGAATTTAAAAACAATGCCAAAAATAGAATTACATGTTCATTTAGATGGTTCGATAGATCCTTTATATGTTTCTAAAAAATCAAAAAGGAATTTAGAAAAAATAAAAGATAAAATGAAGTCTAATAATAGTAAAGACTTAAATGATTATCTAAAAAAATTTGATTTACCAATAAAATATATGCAAACGAAAACTGATTTGATCGAACTTAGTACTTTATTTGCTCAATCATTAAAAGATGATAATGTAATTTATGCGGAAGTTAGATTTGCACCCCAATTTCATATAAAAGGTGGACTAAATTTCGATGAAATAATTAATTCGATATTATTTGGTTTTAGCAAAGTAAATATTAAAATAAATTTAATTCTTTGTTTAATGCGTGGAATAGATGAAAAATTAAATTATAAGACAATTAAATGTGCTAAAAAATATTTAAATAAAGGAGTAGTGGCAATTGATTTAGCAGGCGCTGAATCCCTTTATGAAACAAAAGAATATCAAGTATTATTTTCAAAAGCAAAAGAATTGGGAATTCCATATACAATTCATGCCGGGGAAGCTGATGGATTATCAAGTATATTAAGTGCAATTGAATTCGAAACAAAGAGAATTGGACACGGAATAAGAATAGTAGAGGATGAAAAAATAATGCAAATTGCTGCTGACAATAAAATAACTTTTGAGGTTTGTCCTAAGAGTAATATTGATACTCAAGTAGTAAAGAATTATAAAGATCACCCAATAAGAAAAATGTTTGATAAAGGACTATTGGTTACTATTAATACCGATAATAGAACAGTATCGAATATTTCTCTAACGCAAGAATATGAAAATTTACATAATTATTTAAATTTTTCCCTTGAAGAAATAAAACAAACAAACATTAATGCCATCAATGCTTGTTTCTTGAGTGATAAAGGGAAAGAAATACTAAAAAAGACTTATTTAGAAGAATTTGAAAACAAAAAAAGAATTGATTAATAAATTCTTTTTTATTTTTTAATATTTATTGTTGTAGTAAAAATACTATTTCCGCGATATAAATTTGTTTCGGGATCAAAATCATCATTACCATCATATGAAAAAACACTTAATTTAATAGGGGATACAATATCGTTGAAATAACCTCCAGTAGTAAGTTTAATCGTAGTCATAATAGTACTATCATTACCTTTTGTTAGGTGCGAGTAATAATTTGTTTGATGAATATCATCGTATATATAAACTTGAATCCAAGCGACATATTTGTTTGAAATCTCAGGTGATAATATCATATGATTAATTTCTTCTCCGTTTGATTTTTTAAAATTTATCAAATATCCAATTTTTATTGTATCAAGATTCAAATAATTAGCCCAAATTCCTTTTATTGGATCACCATTAAGGCTTTCCTCATTTGTTAAAAATACTGATAAATTAGTAATATCTACATCTATTCCCCAACTACCATTTATTTCATCAGTTAAGAATCGTCTATTATTAGTTTTTTTATATAATCCAATTTTAGTATAATTATTATCAACATATTCAGGAATCGTTTCTATAATTTCCTCTTGATCATTATTTTTAATCGGAATTTTTAATTCTTCTTCCTTTTTACACCCTATAAACATAATTAATAAGGGAATCAATATTATTTTTTTCATATAAGCCTCCTTATAAAATTATAGCATAAAATGGTATTGATAATATCAAAATTAGACATTTTTTGATATAATATATATGGTGATTGATATGAACAAAAAAGTAATAAAAACAATAATATTGTTATTTATGTCTCTAATAGCATTAGTGCTTGGAGTCATTTCATATTTAATACCAGAAAAAAAAGTTAAAAAAATAGAACATAATGTAGTTTTTATATTAAATGAACCAAATTTACAAGAGATAAATGTGAAAGACAACTATTACGAAATGGGTGCTAATGTAATAGTAGATGGTGTTGATAATACAGAATTAATGGAAATAGATACTAGTAATTTGGACCTCAATACTGTTGGTGAATACGACATAATATATAAAATAAAAATAGATAATAAAGAATTTACTGAAATTAGAAAAGTAAAAGTAGTTGATAAAATACGACCTATACTAACTTTGAAAGGATCATCAAGCATCACTTTAATAAAAGGCGAAAAATATAAAGAGTATGGATATAATGTGTCAGATAATTACGATGACATGAAGGATCAAGTAATAATTCAAAGCAATATAAATGTTAATGTTGTAGGTACTTATAAAGTTGTTTATAAAGCAAAAGATTCCAGTGGAAATGAAACAGAAGTGATTAGAAAAATAATTGTAAAAAAACCAAATATTATAGTTGTAAAAACAGAAGAAAAAGGAACAGAAGAACCAAATGTTGTTGATGAAGGAATAACTAGTAATAAATTTGTTGCAACTGGATTTTATATTGAAGGTAAGAAATCAGGTACTAATTCTAGTTATTCAGTAAAGATTAAAAAAAATGATAGTGAATTTGAGAAGGTCATAAATCTAATAAAAATTGATCAAAATAATTATAAAGGTACTATCGATATTGTTGGATTAAGTAACGGAAACTATACCTTATATATTATTGGGGAAGAAGAGAGTAATCTAAAAAACAAATTAACTAATGATCTAAAAATAGTAAGATCACAGATTGGTGATAAATTATTAACTATGACATATAGTGGTGATAATGTTGGTTTTAAAATAGAAGATTTTGTGTATGTCTATGATATTTTAATAGATCCTGGTCATGGTGGAAGTGAAACAGGAGCAATAAATCAATACACTAAGGAAAGTACTTTAAACCTTGAACAATCATTATATGAAAAAGCAAGGTATGAGCAGCATGGTCTTAAAGTTTTTATGACACGAACAAATGATACTGCCGGAGTAGTGATGGGAGATGCTGATTGGTTGCCTGTAAGGAAAAGAGCTTATGTAATAGGTTACTATGGTGTAGTTAGTAAAATTGCATATAGTAATCATCATAACGCTGCTTCATATATAACCAATCGTGGATTTGAGATAATAGTACCTTCTAAAACAACTAATGCAACTTTAAATAATGAGTTGAAAATATACAATCTATGGAAAAATTACTATCCTAATTTAGATAATCATAAAAGATTTTATACAAAAAATTATGATGATAATTATACTTTATTCTCTAAGTTATCAGGTGAAGTGTATACTTTTAGAAATTGGTATGCTGTAAACAGGATACCTTATGAATTGTATGATGTAAAAGCAGTTATCTATGAAGGTTGTTATTTGAGCAATATAAGCGATTATAAATGGTATTATAATGAAAATAATTGGAAAGCATTATCAGAATATAAAATTAAAACTTATGTTGAAGCTTTAGGGAAAACATACATACTAAGAAATTAAGACAATTTAGTGCTTTTTATAAATATTTATTAAATAAGAGTAGGTGTTATTATGGTCATGGAATCATCTTTATTCTTTGAAAACAAATATTTTAAACTTAATTATTTTTTAAAAGATGAAGACTATGCAAGAGAATTATTTGGAAATTTAAGATCAGAGGTTGAGAAAATATTAGAATTTTACGATAATTTTAAATTGGGTAAAATTGAGATAAATCTTTATCATACAATAAAAGAATTTAGAAAAGATACCAGTAGATATATTCCTTATGATAAACAAACTGATTATATGGTTGGAAATGTATGCGGAGGTAAAGTAAATTTTGTTGTTCCAAATGTTATAAAAAAAGTTAAAAAGAAAGTAAAGGATCCTAATTTATATGTTAAAAGAGGAGTTATTCACGAAATAGTTCACATCATAAATAAGAAAATCAATCCTAAAATGTTAAAATGGCTTAACGAAGGATTAGCGACATATCTTTCTGAACAACAACCCCCAATAAATCATAGTCAATTTAATAATCATATGATTAAAATATTAAATGAAATTAATTATATACCTGACATAAATATACTATTAAACAATACAACTTTTGTAGTGAAAGAAAAGCATAATGGATATACATTATCATATATAATGGTTTCTTATTTAATAGAAAATAATGGTCATAGCCTATTAATGGATATAATAGTAGATAATTCACAAATCAAAGAAACGATACTTGTTGACAGTGTTGAATTTTATAGATTAACTTGCAATAAAGTTACTAATTAATAGGATAAACAATATAAAAACAGAAAATATAAACAAAAATGATTTACCCTCATATAAAACCTTAATTGACGAATGTTTTGATGAAAGTAATGATTTAGCGCTGTATGAAAATAATTATAAAGAAAATTCTTCATATGAAATAATTGTTGCCAAAATTGACGACAAAATAATTGGAAGTATAACGTTTTATAAAATAGATCTTTTTACTTTTTCGTTTCAATCCGCGTTAGAAATTTTTTAACGTTGCTGTACTTAAAGATTATAGAAGAAAACAAGTTGCAAAAAAATGTTTGATTATGTTATCAAATATGCTAAAGAAAATGGATATAAATCGGTTTTTTTAACTTGTTTAGATACTGCTTATGGAGCACAAAAATTATATGAAACCATTGGTTTTATAAAAACAGACAGTTTAAAATATAATTTAAAAATATAATTTGACAAATGGTAATTTTTTCTATATTATAAAACGCAATAGTTCATAGGGGGAAATATGAAAAAATTATATTATAACCATTATTATAATTTATTCAAAGATAGTAAGGATACCGAAAACTTACATCAATTATTATGTCTCTTTGAATTTTGCCCTGATTTCGATTTTGAAAAATTCAAGACAGGAATTTTTAATGTGCAAAATGTTGAAAAATATGGATATAATTTTTTAATTAAAAATATTGAAATATTAACTTGTGAATTACTAGAAATAAAGGATGAAGAAAAATTAAACCTTATATTGAAGCATGAAGAATTAAAAACTTTAAATTATAATCTAATTAATCAGTTATCCTTAGACGAAACAGAAAAATTAATAGAATTTATGGCCAATTATGACTATCATGATATTTTATCGGTTATATCAAACAACAATAAATCTTTAAAAGTAATAAAAGATTTATTAAAAAAAGAAGACGAATATAGAAGATTATCATTTTTTGTAACTTCTTTTGAATTTATTCCAAATTATTATAATGTTAATAACATTATTGAAGTAATCTATGATAACGAATTCGATCATTTTATGCAAATAATAGATAAAAATTATCTAAATAATAAGTACGATGTTACTGATTTTATAGGGAGATATAAATTTGTTAAAAATCTTTTACCTATTGAAAATAAATTAATAGAAAAATTCAATAGTTATTTTTATAGTCAAGGTATTATGATAAATAATTTGGCAGAACTTAAAAATTATTATGAAATAAGAAACAAGGAAACAGTAAATTATATACAGAATAATACCTTAGAAGATTCTAAGGAATTCATAAGTATTAATTATTTTAATAATAATTATGAAAATGTAAAACCAGTATTAGAAAACATAATTAAAATTAAGGAAAGAAAAATTTATTTACCATATTTTAGAACTTCAAAACTATTAACTATTGAAAAAAAGCAAGATTTATTAGAATATTTAGAAGAAATTAAAGAAAGGGATAATATATTTCACTTTCTAGTAAAAAATACAAAGCAAATCTGTATAAATGACTTAGTAAAAACCATAGATTCCAACTTGATAAAAGAAGATAGTAAAATTCAATTATTAGATGGACAAGACTTTATTTTTCTTTTGCATAAAGTTAAAGGTTATGCTAATAATAACTATGCATCAAAATTAAGAGAAGACCCTAGTTTATGGGATCAAAACTATGATCCAAACTCATATGTTTCTACAACTTTAGTATGGGAAGATTATTTTAGTTTAGTAGAGGGAACCGGTTATATATTAGGTTTTTATCCTTCTTTAGAAGACATCATTGCAATGGGTCCAAAAGATATATATATATCATCAAAGCAAATCAAACACAATTTAAATAATAGTAAAGCACAATTTTTACTTACTGATGAGTTAAAAGATAAAACTGTTTCAGTATGTAACGAAGTTGCACTTAGAAGATATAGAGAAAAAGAAACGATAATGCCTGATTTTGTTTTCACCTTTGACGAGATAACTGAAAAGGATAGAAAAGTTGCAGAACACTTTAATATTCCAATTTATGTTTTAAAAAGTGAAGTTTATGCTGATAATATGAAAAAGAAATTATCATCTTATTTAGAGGAAGAAAATTTAGATTTGTATGCCAACAGACTATTGAAAATGTTTTTAAGTTTTTCACAGGATATTAATATAATACATAAATACTTTTCTTTAGAGCAAATTGAAACAGAAGTAGAACTAATTGCTTCTAAATATGGATTAGAAAAAACAAAAGATATATTTGAGATATATAATAAAATTATAATAATGAGGAACTATTACGAAGAGAATTTTTTAGAATCGCCTATGTTAAAAAAGCTTAAGAGGGGCTAAAAAGTATTGACAAAAATAAATCATAAATGTTATACTATAAGAGCATTTATGACTTGGGGAATTAGCTCAGCTGGCTAGAGCACCACGCTTGCACCGTGGGGGTCAAGGGTTCGAATCCCTCATTCTCCACCATAAGAAAACAAACCCTTATTTTATAAGGGTTTTATTATGCTTAAAATTATTTAGGTACAAATTAGGTAAGAATAATTATGTGCTAAAATTTTATACAGTTAAAAAATTAAAATACATTATTTATTTAAAAGTTAGTTCAACTAACTTTTTTTATTTATAAATATATTTTTAATATTAGTTAATAATATAAAAAAAGAGGGAAAAATATGGAAAAATTATTATTATCTATAAAAGAAAATAAAGAACAAATCAAAATAAAAACAAACAATAGTCCAGATATTGTATTTAAAGATATGAAAGTATTTAATACCAATATCTGTGTTGTCGCTAATGAAGCTTTATCTGATAAAAATTTAATAGATAAATACATTTTAAGATATTTAACTAATTCTAGAATGTTAAAAGATATAAAAATTAAAAATTTAGTTAAATTTTTAAATGAATATATACCAGCACAAAAAATTACAATAATTAATAATTTTGAAGATTTTTTTCAAAATTTATTTAGCGGTTTTTGTATCTTATTAATAGATGGATATAATGAAGCTCTAGCAATTGAAATGAGAATATCTTTAGACAGTGGTATCAATACGGCGCAAAACGAACAGATGCTTAAAGGTCCAAGAGATGCTTTTACAGAAAATTATCAAACCAATATTGGACTAGTAAGAAAAAGAATAAGAACGGAAAATCTATGGTTAGAAGAAATGACATTAGGTAGTTTAGGAAAAACGAAAATAGGAGTAATGTATATAAGAGATATTGCTAGCCAAGAATTAGTAGATCAAATTGTTAAAAAAATTAAAGATATTAAAATAGATACGATTCTTGATAGCAATTATGTAATTGAAATGATTTCAAAAAATAAAAAATCGGTTTTTCCCAACTATATTTCTACTGAAAGACCAGATAATGTAAGTGGATATTTGCTAGATGGAAGAATAGCAATAATAGTTGAAAACACTCCATATGCAGTAATAATACCAGCACTGTTTTTAGATTTTTTTCATGTACCTTCCGATAATTACCAAAAAAGTTCGAACGTAACTTTTACTAGGTTAACTAGAATACTGGCATTTATGATTACATTATTTTTACCAGCAATTTATATAGCATTATCAACTTATAATTTTGAAGCAATTCCAGAACGGTTGTTAATTAGTTTTGCAGCACAGAAAGAAGGAGTTCCTTTTCCAACGATTATTGAGGTAATTATGATGATTGTAACTTTTGAAATTTTAAAAGAATCGGATACTAGAACACCACAAGCAATTGGTGGTTCTTTATCAATAGTTGGAGCCTTAGTATTAGGAGAAGCAGCAGTAGCAGCAGGAATTGTATCGCCGATTACAATAATTGTCGTTGCGGTGACATCAATATGTGGAATGATTATTTATTCTTTTGATGTTGTTAATGGTGTAAGGAGATGGAGAACAATTTTCTTATTATTATCAGGAATTGCAGGATTAATTGGTTTTTTAGTTGCATTAACAATTTTTATAATAAATGTTTCTAGTATAAAATCTTTTGGTATTCCTTATTTATCCCCTTTTGCACCGTTTAAAAAAGAAAATTTGGGAGACTCTATTATAATTACTAATAAAAGAAAATTTGAAAAAAGAAATGTTTTGACTGCTAAAAAACAAGGAAGGCAATAGGTGAATTATGAAATTATATAAATTATTTGTTGTATTAATGTTAATGTGTCTTAATACTGGATGTTGGAATTATCGCGAATTAGATCAAGTTTCTATTGTTCAAGCAATTGGTGTTGATAAAATCGATGATTCTTATAGTATAAGTGTTCAAGTGTTAAACACCAGTACATTAAATACAAATAGTTCATCTAGTAGTGTAAGCGAGTCTCCATTTACTGTTTATGAAGCAATTGGAAATACAATTGATGAAGCTTTAGAAAGAATTTTATATGTATGTCCAAAACAATTATATTTAGGTCAAATGAATTTATTAGCAATAAGTGAAGAGGTTGCAAAAGAAGGAATAATCAATATTTTTGATTTCTTTATGCGCAATATTGAAGTTAGAAAAATATTCCCAATTGTAATTGTAAAAGGTGATAATGCTATAGAAGCATTAAAAGTAATTCCACCAATTGAAACTATAAATTCATTAAATACTAAATCAATTATAGAAACAAATAAAAAAATCACTGGTCTTACTGGTAATGTGTTATTTGATGAAGTTTTAATGTGTTATTATATTGAGGGAAGGAATATGACAATAACAGCCATCGAAATTATCAAACCAAAACAAAACTCTGGTGACCTTGATAATTTGAAAGAAGCTGAGGATAGTTCAAAAATAAAGGTTATTGGAGTTGCATCTTTTTTGAAAGATAAGATCGTAGGTTATTTAGAAGATAATCATAGTATCGTTTTAAATTTATTAAAAAATAAATCAAAGAGAGTGACAGTTACATTCCCATGTGATAAAAATGGTTACGGGACCTTAATTTTTAATAAAATAGAAGCAAAAGTTATACCTGAACTTAAAAATAATAAACCTTCGAGTAAAGTAAAAATAAATGGAGAGGCAACAGTTACTGAATATAATTGTAAAATTGATTTAAATAAAAAAGAGAATATAAATAAAATTGAGAAAATGGCTGAAAAAGAGTTAAAAAAAAATATTGATGAAACAATTAATATAATGCAAAAGGAATTAAAAAGTGACATTGTTGGATTTGGAGAAAGTTTTTACCGAAATAAAAATAAGTATTGGAAAAAAGTAGAAAATAAATGGGATGAAATTTTCCCTTCTATAAAAATAACAAGTGATGCAAAAATTAAAATATATAGGATAAGTACTGCTATTAAACAAGTGCAGGAAGGAAGATAAATATGGAAACAAAAAATGATAAAATAAGTTTATTTCAATTTATGGTTATGTTAAGTTTAATATGTAATAGCTTATTTGTCGGGTATGGCATAATAATAATTTTTGAGTCATCAATTCGAGATACTTGGATAATACCTATATTAGGACTAGTAATCGGAATAATTCCAATATTGATGTTTATTTATATTATGAATTATCGGCCTGATAAAAATATATTTGATAAAAATAAATACCTTTTTGGTAATATAATAGGTACTATACTTAATACGATAATAACTTTGTTTATATTATTGATAGTAACATTTGTTGTATGGAGTTTGTGTAGTTTTACTATAACTATGTATTTATCAAAAACGCCAGAATTTGTGATTGCTTTAATGTTTATATCTGTTGCTATTTATGCCATTTATAAAGGTATTGAAACAATCGCAAGAACATCTGAAATGCTTTTTTATCTAGTAATTTTAGTAATAATTTTTTTTGTAATTTTTTTATTTCCTTATTTGAATTTAAAAGAAATGAAGCCTTTCTTTGAAAACGGATATAAACCGATAGTTTATGCAACGTTACTTTATATTTCATATTTTTTTGCACCTATAATGATAATGACAGTTATTCCGAAAGATAATATTGTTGATAATCAAAAATTTAATAAATACGTTTTTATAGGTTATAGTATATCATCGCTTATAATGATTTTGATTTTTTTTGTAATACCAATGATTATGACACCTATTCTTGCGAGAATTTATCGCTTTCCAGCTTATTATGTCTTAAGAAAAATATCACTAGGAGGAGCAATAAATAATTTGGAAAATTTTTTATCTCTTCATTGGGTTATAAATCAATTTGCTCTTATTGTAATGGGATTATATTTTATAAAGGAATATTTTAAAAATATGTTTAAAGTTAAACAAGAAAAAACAAACATAATATTTATTTCAATTATAGCCTTAATAATTGTCTTCTTAATACAAAATCCTATTTTACCTAGTGTCATTATCTTTTTAAATTTTATGAAACAGATATTTCCATTGTTATTTGGAGGATTTTCATTCATTTTTATTATATCTTGCATAATGATTAGAGTAAAAAAACATAATAAACAATATAAAAATGAGTATAAAAAAGTATAGACAAAACATAATAAAAATGAAAGGAGAATTATATGAAAGAACCGCCAGTAATGTTATCAACAAAAGATTGTATACATATATGTGATATTTTAAATGTTACTTATGTAATGATTAAAAAGTTCCAACATTACGATATGGAAGTCCAAGATGTAGAAATAAAAGAATTAATAAAAAATATAAGTGATGCTTTAATAAAGCAATACTCATCTTTAATGGAGGTGTTTAATCTTGAAAGGTAATAAAGTTGAAAACCCAAAACAAGCTATTCTTCCAAATGAAGAAAATTTCAATGATGAAGATATCCTCAATGATGTTTTGACAAGTTTAAAACACTTATCAACAATGTATGGCACCTTAAAGCAAGAAGCTAGTAATAAAAAATTAGTTAATGAAGTAGATTCAATCAATAAAGATGTTGGTGATATGGCTAGAGATTCTTTTAATTTAATGTTTAAAAAAGGATGGTATCCTCTAGAACAAGAAGATTCACAAAAGATTACTGAAGAATATCAAAAATTTTCATCAAAGAAAAAACAACTTGAAAATAAATAAAAAAGTCTATTTAGACTTTTTTTTATATAAATTTAATAAATATTGATATAATTCATTACATTTTTCTTTATCCATTTTAGGAGTGTCTTTTAAAGGATAGTCTATATTTAATTTTTCATATTTTTTTGTTCCTAATAAACTATAAGGAAGAAACTCTATCTTTTTTACATTTTTAAAATCTTTAATATGTTTAAAGAGAGATTCAACATATTCAATATTGTCATTAATGCCTGGAATAATAACTTGTCTTATCCAAATATTTTTATTTAGTTTATTTATATCTTTTTGAAATAGAAAACTTTTTTCGATATAGTCCCCAGTCAGTTTCTTATATTCATCTTTAAAGACATGTTTAATATCTAAAATTATTAAATCCACATAATTAAATAATTCTAAATAATTTCCATGGGCAATACCAGCTGTATCAATTGCTATATGAATATCTTCTTTCTTTAACTTTTTACAAACTTCTATTAAAAAGCTAGTTTGTAATAAAGGCTCTCCACCTGAGAAGGTAACGCCACCACTATTTTTAAAATAAGGTTTATAGCTTTTAATCTTCTCTACTAATTCATCAACGGAGATATTATCTTTTTGTTTTGTCCACATTTCAGGATTATGACAGTATAAACATCTAAGAGTACATCCGTTCATAAACACGACTATTCTAATACCTGGACCATCAAATAGGCCTAGGGATTCAATTGAGTTAATACTACCTTTCAAGTGTTCACCTACCCTTCATGGAAGGTTCTCGAAATAACTTCTTCTTGTTGTTCTTTAGTTAATCTGTTAAAACGAACAGCGTATCCACTAATACGAATTGTCAACAAAGGAAATTCTTCGGGATGTTCCATAGCTCTTATTAAAGTTTCTTTATTTAAAACATTGACATTTAAATGATGTCCACCTTTATTAAAATATCCATCGAGAATTGAAACTAAGGTTTCAATTTTTTTATCCATTGTTTCTCCTAAAGCATCTGGAATAATTGAAAATGTATTACTTATGCCATCTAGACAACAATTTTTATAATCTAATTTTGCTACTGAATTTAAAGACGCTAAAGCACCACTTTGATCGCGATTATGCATTGGATTAGCACCAGGTGCAAAAGGTACGCCCTTTTTTCTTCCATCAGGAGTTGAACCGGTTTTCTTACCATATACAACATTTGATGTAATTGTTAAAACTGAAAGAGTATGGTAAGCATTTCGATATAACGGGAATTTTTTAAGTTCCTTATTAAATTCTTTTAAAATCAACTTTGCTAAATCATCGACACGATTATCGTCATTTCCGTATTTTGGGAAATCTCCTTCGATGTTAAAATCACTAATTGAACCATCGCTTTCATAAACTGGTGAGACCTTTGCATATTTAATTGCTGATAATGAATCAGCAACAACTGATAAACCAGCAACACCAAAAGCCATTAATCTTCTTACATCTGTATCATGAAGCGCCATTTGACTTTTTTCATAAGCGTATTTATCGTGCATATAATGGATAATATTCATAGTGTTAGTATAGATTTCAGCAATTTCAGCAAGCATTCTCAAGTAATTTTTTAAAACTTTATCAAAATCCAATACTTTATCGGTGCATCTTTCAAAACCTTCGATAATTTTTATATTACTCATTTCGTCATAGCCACCATTTATTGAATATAAAAGGGCCTTTGCTAAATTACATCTAGCTCCAAAGAATTGCATATCTTTACCAACTCGCATTGCTGAAACACAACATGCAATAGCGTAATCATCGCCGTATATATCTCTCATTATGTCATCGTTCTCATATTGAATTGAATCGGTTTCTATACTTATTTTAGAACAATAATTTTTAAATTTTTCTGGTAATTTTTCGCTCCAAAGAACAGTCATATTAGGTTCTGGAGCTGGATTTAGGTTAGTCAAAGTATGTAAAAATCTAAATGAGTTTTTAGTAACTAAAGGAATACCCTCTCTGGTAACCCCACCGATACTCTCTGTTACCCAAGTTGGATCTCCAGAGAATAATTGATCGTATTCTGGTGTTCTTAAATGGCGAACCATTCTCAATT
>JAQUGJ010000107.1:0-3414 GCA_028684255.1 Bacilli bacterium
AATGATAGTTTTTCCCTATTTTTCTTATATTTGAAGTGTCTATATTATAATAATAGTTTAGTACATTTTTCATAGATCCACCTCATCTAATTTTATGTATTAAACTATTTTTATATGATTACCTTATTTCTTCTGTATAATTACAACCATTCAAATCATAATTAGAACATCCAACAAAATATCTATCACTACTTTTGTTTTTCTTTGTTACTAAATAACCATTACATTTAAGACAAGGTCTAATTCGTTTTTTAAATTTTAAATTGTTTGTTGAAAAATCACACAATTCTTTTTCATTAGTACATTCATAGTAGTTTTTTATATACGCGTTTCTTCTTTTTACTAAATTACCTCCACAAATTGGACATCTTTCAGTATTATAATAAAATCTGATACCAGTTTTATTTATTATTTCAACTTCTTTATATTCGCTTAGTTCTTTAATAAATGAGGAAGCATTAGTAACTGGTGCGATGATATATACATTGTTCTTCGTTCTAGTAAGAGCTACATAAAAGAGTCTTCTTTCCTCAGCATCTTTATATGATTTATCTTCAGTAGCAACAACTTTTAATATTTCATCATCCTTTATTTGAGATGGGAAGCCATATACACCTTCGCTACCGTTGACTATAATAACACTATCATATCCTAAACCTTTAGAAGAATGCGCTGACAAAAAAGTTATGTCAATATTAGGAAAATTCTTTGATTTTATTTTATCATGTCCTAAATCAATATATTCTTTGCTTCGAAAAAGAAAATCTTTATCAAAGTTATATCTTCCAATCATTAATATAGATTTTTTATCACCATGACGTAAATAGATTTCTTTTATGGCTAAATTTATTTGTTCAATCTTATTTTTAAGTTTACTCATAGTATTATCATATAATAAAATTTTAACAGGTTTAGGTAATTTTTTCTTCGATTTAAGCCTTTTTTTTATTTGTTTACGGTTCTTCATTACAAATGACCCTGCTATATCAATTAATTCTTGGCTATTCCTATAAGTATGTGTAATTTGTAATTCTTCGCCATATCCCATTAGATTTTTAAATTCAGTAAATAAAGATACATCTGAACCAGTAAACGCAAAAACTGCCTGCCAGTCATCACCTACAGCTACTACTTTAGCTTCACTTAACTCAGATACTTTTTTAGTTAAATTAAACCTTTGTATAGATATATCCTGATATTCGTCGATTATTATATAACTATAGTCTAAATTTATTTTGTCTCTACTTGTGTTACACAAAATATCGTAAGTTTTATTTATCATATCTTCAAAATCTATTGAACTTTTTTGTAACATTTCTTTTTGATAAAATTTATACATTCCTTCAAAAAAATTTAAGAACATAGAAATTCTTTCATTCTCTTTATATTGAATTTTCAAGTCACGAATATTACTTTCATTATAACCTTTTCTTTTAAATCCTTTTATAAAATCAATACAAAAATAAATAAATCGATTATAATAACTATCTTTTGAAGTGTTAGTTAGCATACGATATATTTCTTCATTAGATTTTGGTCTTAATGGAATATTATATAATTCTAACTGTTTTTTTAATTCATCTATTAAATCAGACCCAGAATAGGTTGTTAGCAATGTCGTATTATAAACTTGATGCATTTTTCTTTTAGATTCCATATTTTTATAATACTTACGACAATCGCTGGCACTATACATCTTATTATTATTGTTTTTATCTATTCCAAAATGTTCTAAATAATAAGTTTTTTCATTATATACTATTGTAAAATCAGGATTTTGACGATAGGAATTGTGTCTATATGGATAAGGTTTCTCATATTCATAATCAATACCATTGAGATATAAAAAATTAGCAATCATTACTTCTTCACTTGAGCGCAAAAATTCACCTTTAATACTAATTCCATTCTTTTTTCTATTGTCAATGATTTGATTATTGTCATTTTCTAACCTTGATTTTAAAGTTATAAAATCATCTCTTCTTTTATAATCGTGATATTGATTCAAGTTTTCAAATTTTAAAGCCGATGTTGGCACATCAAAATAATAAATAAAAAATTTCATAAATTTTTCTAATAATTCTTTATCATTACCCAATACATCTATCATGTACTTACTAATTATTGGGTAAGGATTAGTAGATATTTGCAATTCTTCTTCTGTATTGCTTCTCAATATATCTATTCCAAATTTATGAAAAGTTAATACTTTAACAGGTATTTTAAAGTCTTTATTAACCCTTTGTTTTAATTCGTCAACTGCTTTATTAGTATAAGAAATAAGCAATATTTCATCGGGGTCTACTTTCTTTATATCGACTAAATACTTTACTTTAGCAGCCATTGTCGTAGTTTTTCCACTGCCAGCACCCGCTATTACCATCATATAATCTTCATCAGAAACTACAGCTCTTCTTTGTTCATCATCTAACATTATGTTTTCGTCAATACCTTTAAATAGGTTATCAAAATATACTTTGTTTTCTTCTATTTCACGGTCGACAATGATACTGTTTTTTTTATCAGTGTAATAATCAATGTTTTTAATCAATTTTAAACATTTGTTATGATATCTCGATACAAATCCACCCGTTTTTATTTTATTAATTATTTCCTTATTAGCCTCTAAAAACCGTCTAAGTAATTTTTTTGAAACATACTTATTAGTAAATTTTTCATATCTTTCGATAAATATTAAATCAGGGGTTTTCATAATATCACCAAATTTAGTATAGCAAAAAGGGTTATTCTTATCAAATAAAAAAGATTAGATTTACTAATCTTTGCCTATCGAGTGTAAATAGATAGCCGCCTTGAATTCTTTTATAAAAATGTTACCTATGGTCGCTAATTCTTTAGGGTTATTTTTTTCAATCAAATCATATAAATAACGGATTACAGCTTTAGAATCAAATAAACTTCTAAATTGTTTTTTTTGTAAACATGCCTTTATATAACTTGAACTATAGCTATCGCTTTCTTTCAATCTATTGGTTAAGAACTTATTAAACTTATATATTTTATATATTTTAGAATCATCGAATTCATATAAATATCCTAAATATTCGATAGTTTCATTCATTTTTTTATTTAAACCTTTATCTAGATTCTTTAGATAATTTAATTTAGAGTTAATGATTATAAATTTTTTTTCATTTATAAATTTGTTCACAGTATTGATATATTTATCCTTTTTAAAAGCATAGTTATATTCTAAATGTTTATATTTGAAAGTAAATCTGTTACCGTCTAATTTCCCAAATTTTTTCATTGCATCATTATAACCGAGTCTAATTCCTCTACGTGCTGCTATTTTATCGAATATCAAAAAAGATCCTAATTCATTTCTTGGTTTTATGTAAATTATGTTTATATCTTTATTTTTTACCTTTTTAGTTATTCCAATCGTATTTA
>JAQUGJ010000108.1:0-3411 GCA_028684255.1 Bacilli bacterium
GAATATTCTAAAAAGGATTTTTCTACTTCATTTTTAATATTTACTTCTTTTAATTTATCCATATTAGCACCCCCTATATATCCAAGTTTTGAACATAAACTGCATTTTGTTCAATAAACTCTCTTCTTGGTTCGACATTTTCGCCCATTAGTGTTTCAAATGTCTTGTCTGCCATCATTGCATCTTCAATCGTTACTTTTAACAAAGTTCTATTGTTTATATCCATTGTTGTAGAACACAATTCATCAGCATTCATTTCACCTAGACCTTTATTTCTTTGAATCTCATATTTAGTGCTAGATGATAATGTTTCTAAATATTCATCTCGTTCTTTATCATTTAATACATATTTAAACGATTTTCCGTGTGTTATTTTGTATAAAGGAGGTTGTGCTATGTATACATGTCCTTCTTCAATAATTGGTCTAAAAAACCTAAAGAATAAGGTTAATAATAGTATTCTTATATGTGCACCATCAACGTCGGCATCAGTCATTATTATAATTTTGTGATAACGTAATTTTGTTAAATCAAATTCTTCGCCAATTCCGGTTCCAAATGCTGTTATCATACTTCTTATTTCTTCATTTCCGAAAATTTTATCTATTCTTGCTTTCTCTACATTTAAGATTTTTCCTCTTAAAGGTAAAATAGCTTGTGTCTTTGAATCTCTACCACCAATAGCTGATCCTCCCGCCGAATCTCCTTCGACTATAAATACTTCTGATATAGTTGCATCTTTACTAGAACAATCAGTAAGTTTTCCCCATTGATTTGTTAATTCAAGACCGCCTTTTCTTCTTGTTAATTCTCTTGCTTTCTTTGCTGCAATTCTTGCTCTTGCTGCTGTTAGCGATTTTTCGATAATTATTTTTGCCTCATCAGGATTTTCTAATAAGAATCTTTCAAATCCTTCTGAAAAAATATCGCCTGCTATTTTCCTAACTTCGCTATTTCCTAATTTTGTTTTTGTTTGACCTTCAAATTGAGGATTTGGATGTTTACAAGAGATTATCATTGTTAATCCTTCTCTTACATCATCCCCCGATAAAGAATCATCTGCATCTTTTAATAATTTTGCATTTCTAGCATAGTTGTTAATTATTCTCGTTAAAGCGTTTTTAACACCTTCTTCGTGTGTTCCTCCTTCGTGTGTTTTTATATTGTTAGTAAATGAATAAAGGCTAGAACTATAGCTAGAATTGTATTGGAACGCTACCTCAATTGATATTTCTTTTTCTTCACCAATTAAATGAATTATATTTTTATGAATGGGTTCTTTGTTTTCGTTTATCATTTCAACATATGCTTTGATTCCACCCTCATAATGAAATTCTTCTTTTTTTGATGTTCGATCATCGCATAAAATAATTCTTAATCCTTTATTTAAAAAGGCTAATTCACGAACTCTTGCTCTTAATATTTCATATTCAAACTCTGTTGTGTCTGTAAAAATTTCAGGATCGGGTTTAAAGGTTACAGTTGTTCCTGTTCTTTCTTCTTCACAATCACCAATAACAGATAAAGGTTTAACAACATGTCCACCATTTTCAAATCTCATAAAATAAACTTTGCTATTTTGGTAAACTTTTATTTCAACCCAACTACTTAATGCATTTACAACACTTGCTCCAACACCATGTAGCCCACCAGAAACTTTATAACCTCCGCCACCAAATTTTCCGCCAGCATGTAATACTGTATAAACTGTTTCTACTGTTGATACTCCTGTTTTAGAATGTATTCCTGTTGGAATTCCTCTTCCATCATCTTTTACTGTAACAGAATTATCTTTATTTATGATTATTTCTATATCGTCACAATAACCCGCTAAAGCTTCATCTATAGCGTTATCTACAATTTCCCACACTAAATGATGTAAACCTCTAGAACTAGTGGTTCCTATATACATCCCCGGTCTTTTTCTTATTGCTTCTAATCCTTCTAATACTTGAATATCCGAATCATCATAATGTTGCTTATTTTCCATTCTTAAACACCTCTTTTGTAATTTTTCCTTCTTTTATATAGAATATTTTTATTTTGTCTAATTTTTTCTTATCTATATCTTTTATATCAGTTACTGTTATAATTGTTTGAATATTACTTTTTATAAAATTTAATATTTTATTTTTTTTAGTAGTATCTAACTCACTAAAAACATCATCTAGTAATAAAATAGGCATTGTTTTTGAGTGACTTTTAAATATTTCTATTTCTGCTAATTTTAAAGTTATTACAGCAACTCTTTTTTGTCCTTGTGATCCGTACATTTTAATATTTTTATCATCAATATAAAATTCTATATCATCGCGATGTGGACCATATAAAGTAGTTCCAAATTTTATTTCTTTTTTTTTGTTTTTTTGAAATTTTTCCATTAAATATTTTTTTATACTTTCAGTATCATAATCCTCGAAGCCACTTATATATTTAATAGTAAAATTATCTATATTAGTTAATCTTTTAAATATTTTATTACTATTAGTATTTAATCGATCTATAAATCTTTTTCTAGCTTTATATATAAAAATGGCTTTTTCAATTAAATATTCTGTTATTATTTCAAAATAATTCATATCTATTGTAATTTCGTCATTTATTTTTTTTAGACAGATGTTTCTTATTTTAAGTAACTTGTTATAATCTACTAAAACTTTAAAATAGTTATTATATAATTGACTAAGTTCTAAATTAATAAACTTTCTTCTTATATTAGGTGAAGAATTTATTAATTCAAGATCTGTGGGATAAAAAGCAATTATATTCATTTTTGAAATATAATTACTTACTTTTTTAATTTCATTGTTATCTATTTTTAATTTTTTTTCAGTTGCGGTGATTGTTACTTCTAAATTATTTTTAATATTCTCAGTTTCTAATACTCCAGATATGATAGAATAATCTTTTCCATTCATTATTAAATTGTTATCAATGAAAAAACTATGTGTTTTTGTTAAACCTAAAACATAGATAGATTCTAATAAATTTGTTTTTCCTTGAGCATTTTTCCCACAAAGAATATTAATACCTTTATTTAATTCAATGTCTAAAGAATCATAATTTCTAAAATTTTTGATTTTTATACTTTTCAAAAACATGGTTTTTTCTCTTTTCTTATTTTAACACTTATTTTTGTTTTTTTACCATAATAGATACTCATATACATACAATAACATTATAACACAAAATAAGTATAAAAAAAAGAAAAAAAGAGTATATTGCTCTTTTTTTTTCATATTTTCAGTTTATTTAATCTATTTTCTAATAAAGCTGATTTTAAAACTTGATTATCAATAATATAATACGAACAATCAATTAATACGTCGCTGGCTTTCTTAAATTTAATTAGGGTTTTTAATCCTCTTTTTTCGTAATTTTCAATACTATTACTACAGATCCAACAACATC
>JAQUGJ010000109.1:0-3403 GCA_028684255.1 Bacilli bacterium
AATGGAGCGGGTGATGGGAATCGAACCCACGTAGTCAGCTTGGAAGGCTGGGATTCTACCATTGAACTACACCCGCAAATAAGTAGGCATTTATAATTATACTAGATATTTTATAAAAGTCAATATTTTTTAAAAGAAATTGTGGTATAATTTAGAAAATAGAGGTGGTTTTATGGATTGTCCTAATTGTAATTCAAATATCCCAGAAAACAGTAAAATGTGTATTAAATGTGGATATTTAATAGAACAAACTGAAGAAGAAGTTAGAAGTAAAAAAAGACCGTTTAGAGCTTTCCATAAATATTTTTATGCTATTATAGTCTTTACAATTTTAATTGTTTCAACAGTTATTTCAACTACTAATCAAATAAGCATCAATAATAAAATAACCCCTGTTAGTAAATTAAAATATGATATTAATTCAATACATTATGTTAATGATTTATATATATCAGATGATAGACATTATAACTATATGTTAAATAATGACGAAAAAAAAGTATATGATGAATTATTTAAAACTATATTAGAATTTAAAGAAGATCTAAAAATTGATTTAAAATACAAAAAATTTGCTTATTTTTTTGAAGCAACTGAATATTTTGATAAAATATCCTCAGCACTTATTATGGATCATCCTGAGTTAATTCAATTTGGATTTTTTTCAATTGGTGATATCAATTATAACGAGGGTTTATATATTAAAATATTCTATGCTATAGAAAAAGAACAATATAGAAATGCTGTTCTTACAATGCAAGAAGAAATAAATCGTATTAAAAATCAAACCACTAAATTAAATGAAATTGATAAAGTAAAATATGTCTATGATTATATTGCAGACAATAATAAATATGGAAATCAAACTGAATCTATTTCACAATCAGCATACAGTGTCTTTGCAAGTGATAAAAGTCCTGTATGTGCTGGGTATGCAAGAGCATCACAAATACTTTTACAAAATGTTGGAATCACCTCTTTATTAGCAAAAGGAAAATTACAAAGAGAGGATCATGAATGGAATTTTGTGAAAATCGATAATGATTATTATTGGTATGATGTTACTCAGAGTAATAGTAAAAAATATGCAGGATTCTTATTTTCTACAAGTGGTTATTATTCTTTAAAACACAATCAATTGATTCCAAATATATCGGGTAAAAAATACATTAATTATAAATAATATTATTAAGGTTTTGTTGTATAATATTTTTTCTAAAAACATATATTGGTATTGTAGAAAGGATGTTATAAAACATGGAAACACTTAAAGTAGGAAGTAAATCAAATCCAAATTCAGTCGCAGGAGCATTAGCAAATGTATTTAGAGAGAAGGGTAGTGTCGAAATACAAGCAATAGGTGCTGGAGCTTTAAATCAAGCAATAAAAGCAATTGCAATCGCAAGGGGGTTTGTAGCACCTTCTGGTAAAAACCTAGTATGTATTCCCGCTTTTACTGACATAATAATTGAAGGGGAAGAAAGAACTGCTATAAAGTTAATTGTAGAAGCAAGGTAACTTATATAAATTTAAAAACACATTATGTGTTTT
Source organism: Bacilli bacterium (assembly GCA_028684255.1). Taxonomy (GTDB): domain Bacteria; phylum Bacillota_I; class Bacilli_A; order RF39; family UBA660; genus CAKOQQ01. Next base: position 1,552 of record JAQUGJ010000109.1, read on the forward strand.
TTTATCTTTCTTGCATTTTTCTATCTAATATACTATAATTATTTAGGTGATATTATGGATGGAAATTTAAAAAGAAGTATAATATTAGATCATTACCAAAATCCAAAAAATAGAGGTTTAATAGATGATAATAGTTATATAAAAGTAAATATGAACAATGAAAGTTGTATCGATGAAATAAATTTAATGGTTAAATTAGAAAATAACATTATAAAAAATATCAAATTTGACGGAGAAGCATGTGCTATATGTACTAGTTCAACATCTATAATGATTAAAACTTTAATCGATAAAGATATAAAAGATGTTAAGAAAATATATGAAAGTTTTTCAAATATGATTAACGAAGAAGAATATGACGAAAACATACTAGAAGAAGCTTTTGTTTTTGAAGATATTTATAAACAACCAAATAGAAAAAAATGTGCTCTCTTACCTTGGTGGGGAATAGAAAAAATACTAAAAGAGTTAGAAAAGCATTAAAATAAATGCTTTTTTTAGTGTTTTAATGTATAATAATACTTGGTGATAAATATGAAAAAAAATGGCTTGGATTCTAAAAAAGTTCGAGAAATTTCTAAAATAAAAAATGAGCCAAAATGGATGTTAGATTTTAGGTTAAATGCTTTAAAACATTTTGATGAAACTAGCAACCCTTCTTTTGGGCCTGAAATAAATATCGATTTTGATGAAATAACATATTATAAAAGAATAACTGATAGTATTGCTGATAATTGGGATAATGTAGCGTCTGATGTTAAAGATACTTTTGATAAAATAGGTTTAATTGACGCTGAAAAAAAATATTTAGCCGGTGTTGGAGCACAATATGAAAGTGAAGTAATCTATCATAATATGTTAGATGAGTTAGAAAAAAACAATATAATATTTTTAGACACTGATAGTGCTTTAAAAAAATATCCAGAATTATTTAAAAAATATTTCAATAATCTTGTTAAATATAATGAAAACAAATATACTGCTTTAAATGGTGCAGTATGGAGTGGGGGTACTTTTATTTATGTTCCACCACATACTAAAGTTGATCGACCATTGCAAAGTTACTTTAGAATCAATAGTAAAAAAATGGGACAATTTGAAAGAACTATTATTATTGTCGATGAAGGCAGTGAATTACATTATATGGAAGGATGTACAGCGCCTACTTATACTGCTGATGCCCTACATGCTGCAGTTGTAGAAATATATGTAATGAAGGATGCTAAATGTCGTTATACAACAATTCAAAATTGGTCGACTGATCTATATAATTTGGTTACTAAAAGAGCGATTGTCGAAGAAAATGGAACTATGGAATGGATAGATGGTAACATTGGATCTAAGATAAATATGAAATATCCTTCTTGTATTTTAAATGGTCCTTATGCAAAAGGGAATTGTATTTCAATCGCTGTTGCTAGCAAAGATCAAATTCAAGACACGGGAGCAAAAATGATTCATTTAGCACCCAATACTACTAGCAATATTATAAGTAAATCAATTGCAGCTAATGGTGGTAATGCTAGTTATAGAGGAACAGTTAGTATAAGTAAAAAAGCGATAAACTCTAAAAGTATTATCAAATGTGATACGATTATTATAGACGATAATTCTAAAAGTGATACAATACCAAAGAATAAGGTTGAAAATACTAGTTCAATAATAGAACATGAGGCTACTGTTTCAAAGATCGATAAGGATAAATTGTTTTATTTAATGAGTAGAGGAATAAGTGAAGATAAGGCAAAAGAATTATTAATAATGGGCTTTATTGAAAGGTTTAGAGAAGAACTACCAATGGAATATGCAGTTGAATTAAATGCCTTATTAAAAAACTACTTCTAACTTGAAA
>JAQUGJ010000110.1:0-3378 GCA_028684255.1 Bacilli bacterium
GAATAGGTGATAATATGGTTAAATCAGTATATATACATATTCCCTTTTGCGATAACATTTGTAGTTATTGTGATTTTTGCAAAATGTATTATAAAGAAGAATGGGTTTCTAATTATCTTGTAAGTTTGGAAAAAGAGATAAAACAAAACTATCGAAATGAAATAATAAAGACCATTTACATAGGTGGTGGAACACCTAGTTGTTTAAATGAAAATCAATTGCTTAAATTATTTGAAATAATAAAAATCTTTAAAACATCAAATGATTTAGAATATACAATTGAATGTAATTTAGATTCATTAAATTATGCAAAAATAGAGCTATTTAAAAAATATAAAATAAATAGAGTTAGTATTGGTATTCAAACATTTAATAAAAAACATTTAGAATTTTTAAATCGAAAAGAAGGTAATATTAGTACAATAATTAAACAGTTAAAAGATGCTAAAATAGACAATATCAATGTCGATTTAATGTATGGATTTCCCAATCAAACAATAGAGGAGTTAAAAGAAGATATAAAAAAAATAAAGGAATTAGATGTTTCTCACGTTTCAACATATTCCCTTATTATTGAACCTAATACTTTATTATATATAAAAAAAGTTTCAAACATTGATGAAGATTTAGACTATCAAATGTATCAAGAGATATTGAAAGGTTTTAATGATTATGAACATTATGAAATAAGTAATTTTAGTAAAAAAAATTGTTTTTCTAGACATAATCTAACTTATTGGAACAACGAAGAATACTATGGTTTTGGATTGGGTGCTAGTGGATATTTAGATAATATTAGATATGATAATACGAGAAGTTTAAATGAATATTTAAATGGTAAATACTTGAAAAACAGTGAAATATTAACACAAGAAACAAATATTGAAAATGAATTTATTTTAGGTTTAAGGAAAATAAAAGGAATAAATAAATTTGAATTCAAAGAAAAATATAATTTAGATATAAAGACAAATAAGAACATTCTTAAAATGTTAGAAGATGGTCATCTTATCGACGATGGCGAAAATATTTTTATAAATGATAAATATATATATTTATCAAATGAAATATTTATAAATTTGTTAAATTAATTGAATGTATAAGTGCTAAATGTTATAATTAAAATGAGGAGAATAAGTATGGCGAAGTGGGATAAAGATTATATTGAATTATGTAAAAAAATATTAGATTTCGGTGTTGAAGTTGAAAATAGAACAGGTACAAACACCAAGAAAATACCAGGTTGGAGTTTTGAATTTGATTTACAAAAAGAGTTTCCGATTTTGACAACTAAACAGTTGTTTTTTAAAAATGCGATTACTGAATTATTGTGGATTTATCAAGTAGCTTCAAATGATGTAAGATGGCTTCAAGAAAGAGGTAATCATATTTGGGATGAGTGGGAAATTAAGGAAGATGGCAAATGGACTGCTAGCCAGATGGTTCCTGATAAAAAAGGTAAGTTAGTAAGGAAAGATATAGTTAAAAACTTTGGTAAAGAATGGGCACATACTATTGGTACAGCCTATGGTTGGATTGTAAAAAAATACAATTTAACAGAAGAATTAATTAATAAATTAAAAAATAATAGTACTGATCGTAGAATGATTATAAGTTTATGGCAAAATGAATATTTAGATACTGCTGTACTACCTTCTTGTGTTTGGAGTAGTGAATGGGACGTTACCGATGGTTATTTAAATGCTTGGATTCATCAAAGGAGCTGTGATGTTCCATTAGGACTACCTTTTAATGTGACACAATATGCTGTTTTATTAAGTTTGTTAGCACATGTTACAGGATTAAAACCTGGCAAAATGTATTGGAGTATTAAAGACGCACATATTTATGTAAATCAGATAGAAGGTATTAAAGAACAAATAAAAAGATATGAAACACTAGAGGATTTAAAAGCTCCGACATTATGGATAAATAAAGAAGTAACTGATTTTTTTGAATTTGATAATTCAAAAGAGTTGAAAGATATAAAAATTGAAAATTATAAGCATCATGGAAAAATAATTTTTCCAATTTCACAATAGGAGGAAATATGAAATTAAAGATAATTGCTGCCATTGGTCAAAATAATGAGTTAGGTAAAGATAACAATTTAATATGGAAATTACCAAATGATCTCCATTTTTTTAAGGAGACGACAATTAATAAAACTGTAGTAATGGGAAAAAATACTTTTTATTCATTACCTAAAGTTTTACCTAATCGGAAAAACATCGTAATAACAGATTCTAAAATAGAAAATGGCGAAATAATTCAATATAGTTCTATTGAAGATTTTATCTATGATTACAAAGATTCAGATGAAGAAGTTTTTATAATTGGAGGGGCAATGATATATAAACAATTTATTGATTTAGCAGATGAATTATATTTAACAGAAATTGACGCTTCAGCAGAGGCTGATGTGTTTTTTCCTAACTTTAATAAAGATGATTATGAAAAAATTGAATTAGGAAGTAATTCGGATGGAGATATATATTATAGTCATATTTTATATAGGAGGGTGAAAAGATGAGAGGTAAATTAATCGTAATTGAAGGAACAGATTGTTCTGGTAAAGAAACACAATCAAATTTATTGTTAAAATTTCTAAACAACAAATCTAAAACAGTTAAATTTAGTTTTCCAATGTATGATACTCCAACCGGAAAAATAATTGCGGGACCTTATTTAGGTAAAAAAAATATTGGAATGTGTTGGTTTCCAGAGGGGGCAACAAATGTAGATCCTAAGGTAGCATCTCTTTATTTTGCGGCTGATAGACGTTATAATATAAGAAAAATAGAGGAAACTTTAGATAAAGGAATTCATGTTATTTTAGATCGTTATGTTTACTCTAACATGGCTCATCAAGGTGGTAAATTTAAAAGTGAAGAAGAACGAGAAGAATTATTTGAATGGATAAAAAAATTAGAGTTTGATTTGTTAGAGTTACCAGAGCCAGATATAAAAATATTTTTACACCTGTCAAATAATGGTGCTAAAATATTGAGAGCTAAAAGAGAAGAATTAGAAGGTTTAGATGAACATGAAAAAAACGAACAACATTTAATAAATGCCGAGAAAACTTATATTCAATTAGCAAAGAAATTTTCCTTTTTTACAATTGAGTGTATGCAAAAGGATAAAATAAAAACAATTGAAGAAATAAATGAAGAAGTAATAAACTTTGTAGAAAGCAAAATTAGTTGAAAAAAATGTCGTTATCATATATAATGTAGATAGTAAAAGGAATGATGATATGAATAAAAAAGGATTTACTTTAATCGAGGCTTTAGCGGTAATAATCATTCTCGCGCTTATATCAGTAATAGCTATACCCTCAGTTACAAGATTAATTGAAAATACTAAAAGACAATC
>JAQUGJ010000111.1:0-3352 GCA_028684255.1 Bacilli bacterium
ACATATATTACAATCGGATGATAAGTATTTTGATATTATGGATAGTAATAATATGATAACTACTAAGGAAGAAATTTTATTAAGAGAAGGGTTTTATTTAGAAAATTACGATGATTTAATTATTGAGGTTGAAGCTGATTTAGTGAGCTTTATTAAAACATTAGATTTATATAAGGAATATAGTCCTAAAAGATACGAAGAAAACAAAACAATTATAACTGAATATATCAATTTTTATCAAGACAAAAGAGACTTATATATATTGAGAGATTCAGAAGAATATGATTTAGGTGAATTGATAATTGCAAAGCATTCTGATCAAAGAATCAAAGAAAATCCTAAAATAATAAATTCTTTTTTAGGTCTTAGATATGAGTACGAAAGAGATGGAAATCCTAAATCGGTTGCAAAACTTATTTTAGAAGAAAATAAATGTAAGGACATATATAAAGATAAATATAAAAATAATAAAGACTTAAAAGACAATTTAAATGATTTTTATTCAAATATTATTTGGACAAGATTAATTAGAGAAGAAATTGATTATGAAAATTTATATTCTATAATTGGTGATAAAGGTTTTACAAGAATAATAAATATTTTAAATTGGAAAATGAAACAATTGAATCATCGTGATCAAATTAATAAAGATATGGCTAGAGAAAGTGAAGAAACAAGTTATGAATTTTTAAAAAACGGAATGGTTATAGATAAAAATAAAGCTAAAAACTATAATTTTAGTGAAGAATTCAAAAACTTTCTTCAAAACAAAAAAAACGAACAACAAGAATTTAAAAAAGAAAAGATAATAAATAGTTTACACAAGTAGACAAAATCACCTATAATTAAAACTTTTAGTGTGCTAAAATAAAATTGGTGATGATATGAAAAGGCATTTCTGTGCTTCTGTTTTTGTAATAAATCCAGAAAACAAAAAAATACTTTTAATTAAACATAAAAAATTTAAAAAATGGGTACAACCTGGAGGGCATATTGAAGATGATGAAACACCTGAAGAAGCAGCTTTAAGGGAAGTGTATGAAGAAACTGGAGTTCGAGTTAAGTTATTAGGAACAAGATTTCCAAGAGAAGATGACTTTATAAGACCTTTAGGAATCCAAAAGAACAGAGGTTCAAATGGTGATTTGCATGTCGATATCACTTATGTTGGTGTACCTATAAATAGAGATCAGTTAACTTTAAATAAGGAAGAAGCTACTGATATTAAGTGGTTTTCAAGAAGTGAATTAGATGAAATAGAATTGTTTCCCGACATAAGAATAAATATGGATTATATTTTAAGAAAACATTTTGGAGGTTAAGATGAGTTGGTTGAATATTGTTTTAACTGTACTTTCAATTTTTATTCCGGTTTTTGCAACAATTTATACAGTAAATAGTAGGATTAAAAATGAAAATAGAGAAAATCATATGCCATTTATTGTTTTAGACAAAATAGAATCATTAAGAAAATTAGATGAATCTTCTTATTATTTAACACCTGTAGGAAAAAACTTTAGAGAAAATAATCCTAATTTTGTTTATGAATCAATATCTAAAAAAAATGCAACACATGTTAAATTTTGGTTAAAAAATATTGGTTATGGAGTAGCAACTAATATCAGATTTTATGATTTAGGAACCGGGGATACCATATATGGAACCCAAGCAAGTAATAAAGAAAAAAATCAAAAATTATTTACAACCTTTGATATTGCAAGCAGTGAAACAAATAAGGTTCAAGCTAAAATAATAAGTCATGTCGATAAAATAAAAAAAGGAATCGTTAGAGAAGATAACATTAAGTTATTATGTGTTTATAAAGATTTAAATGAAAACTGTTATGATTTTATTATAAACATAAATATTAAAGGTAATGGCTATTATGATTTCTTTGCATATCAAAGATCAAGTAGAAGTTATATTAGATGGATTAAGGAAAATAAAAAAAGGTATGAAAAAATTATTAAGAATTATTTGAATAAACAAAGGATAGTATAAACTATCTTTTTAATGATTTAATCTTAAATTGTTAAAAAATGTTTACATACTGTTGTTTTGTGTGTTATAATAACGCAGTCTTAAGGAAGTGTTTTTTTATGAAAAAAATTAAAAATATAGCAATAATAGCGCATGTAGACCATGGTAAAACTACTTTAGTTGATAAACTTTTAAGTGCTGCTGGAAATTTTAGAGCTAATGAAGAAGTTGTAAAACGTGTAATGGATTCTAATGAAATTGAAAAAGAAAGAGGAATTACAATATTAGCAAAAACAACAGCAATTGATTATAAAGGTTATCGTATTAATATTTTAGATACACCAGGACATGCTGATTTTGGAGGCGAAGTTGAACGTATTATGAATATGGTCGATGGCGTTCTTTTAGTCGTTGATGCTTTTGAAGGCCCAATGCCTCAAACCAGATTCGTGTTAAAAAAGGCTTTAGAAGCTTCAGTAACACCAATTTTAGTAGTAAATAAGATTGATAAAGAATCTGCAAGACCAGTTAAGGTTGTAGATGAAGTAATTGATTTATTTATCGAACTAGGAGCTGATTTAGAACAATTAGACTTTCCGGTTATCTACGCTTCTGGAATTGCAGGAACTACTAGTTTAGAACCAGATCTTAGTACTCAAGTAGAAACAATGGAGCCTATTTTAGACTTAGTAATTGATTATATCCCAGATCCTAAAGTAACAGAAGGAACTCTACAATTTCAACCAGCGCTTTTAGATTATAATGATTATGTTGGTAGAATTGGTATTGGATTAATTAAAAGAGGAAAAGTCAAAGTTAATCAAATGGTTTCTTGTGTTAGATTAGATGGTAGTATTAAACAATTTAGAGTTCAAAAATTATTTGGATTTTTAGGACTTAAAAGAATTGAAATAGATGAGGCTAATGCAGGTGATATTGTAGCAATAGCAGGATTACCAGATATAAGTGTAGGTGAAACTGTTTGTGAAATTGGAAAAGAGGAGGCCCTACCTCCTTTAAGAATAGATGAACCGACATTACAAATGACTTTTTCTGTTAATAATGGACCTTTTGCAGGTAGAGAGGGTAAATTATTGACTGCTAGAAAAATTGCTGAAAGATTATTTAAAGAGACAGAAAGAGATGTATCTTTAAAAGTATCTGAAGGTGAAGGAGAGTCGTGGATAGTATCAGGACGTGGAGAACTTCATTTATCTATTTTAATTGAAAATATGCGTCGAGAAGGTTTTGAATTACAAGTTTCTAAACCAGTTGTTATTATCAAAGATATAGATGGTATAAAATGTGAACCATATGAGGAATTACAAATTGAAATTCCTGAAACTTATGTAGGAACTGTAATAGAAAATTT
>JAQUGJ010000015.1:0-13978 GCA_028684255.1 Bacilli bacterium
AAAAACTATTCCACAAATTATCTCATATAATGGATATACTAAAGACAATTTACAGGCACATTTTCGACATTTACCACCTTGTAATATAAAAGATAAAATAGGAATTAACTCTAAAGGAGTTAAACGATGATTACAATTATTACAATGAGAAGGAGGAAATACAATCGATTCACCTCTTGGTAATCTATCACCTACTACATTGAAAAATGAACCAAAGAATATTCCCGTAATGAAAAATAATATTATAAAATAAATTTCCATTTTTCCTCCTTAACCAATAGCAGAGTATAATGAGAACATTGGAATAACAATAGATAATACGATAACTCCTACTACCCCAGTTAAAAATATAATAAGCACTGGTTCCATAAATGTCTTCAAACGCCCTACTGCATTAGCATGTAGTTCTTGATAATAATCTGATACTTTTTGCATCATTTCTGCTAATTGACCAGTTCTTTCGCCAGTAACAATCATTTCGTAAGCTGGTAAAGGAACAGCCCATTGATCTTTAAATGCTAAGGAAATTTTTTCTCCTTTAGCTAAATTAGTAATAGTATCTAAAATTATCATCTTAAATATTTCATTAGTGGTCATTTTGTTTAATATTTCCATACTATCAGTAATAAATACATTATGTTTTAATAATGATGCGAATGTCTTTGTAAACATTGTTATTTCATTATAGATTATAATATTATCAACTACCGGAGTATGCATCAATAACCATTGAATTAAACTTCTAAACAATTGAACATTTCGATATAAATAAGCAAATATTAATATAACAATAATTGCTATTATGAAAATCATTATTAGGTTACCCTTTAAGAAATCACTTAGACCTAATACTATTAAAGTAAATTTAGGAATTGAGTTAGGATCTATAGATTCATAAATATTTACAAATTTAGGTATAACATATACCATAATAAATGTTACGACTGCTATAGAAATAACAAATATTATTGCTGGATATGTCATAGCCGTAATCATCTGTTTTCTTGTTTTATCACTTTGAGTATAGTATTCTTCCATGTCATCTAATGCTTCTGGTAGAGAACCTGTCATTTCAGATGCTTTAACCATATTTATTAATAACTTTGGAAATACATTGCCTCTTTTTTCTAAAGCTTCACTGAAGTTATCACCCATTGTTAAGTCATAAATAAGCGATTTAAACATCTTTTGATGTTGTCTTTTCTTATATTGATGACTAAGTATTCTTAAAGCTTCTACTAAAGTAATACCAGCTTTTAAGTATGTTGATAGTTGTGCTAAAAAGAAGATTAAATCTTTGCTCTTCATTTTAAATCTACTTATATTGCTACTACCATATAGGAATTGAATCCAATTTGAAGTTTTAATACTATATACTTCATATCCTTCACTTAACAAGAATGAGTGAACTTCTACTTTTGAGAATGCTTCAAAGGTATCTTTTACTAATTTTCCTTCTGGACTTTTACCAACAAATTCATATACTCTCTTTTTATCACTTTTTTCAGCATCATCGCCTTCAAAATTAATAAGTAAAGATTCACGACTGATTTCTTCTTTATTTTTTGCATTTTTAACAAATGCAGAACTGTTATATTTCCTTACAAAATATTCTTTAATTTTTTTAGGAATACCCATTAATACTTTTAAGAAGTCATTTATATAATCGGCTAATTTTTTTCTTTCGATTTTTACATTTTCGTTAACATAACTATTTCGTTCTTTTTCTTTTTTCTTACGAATTTTTGCTTCTTTTTTAGCCTCTAATAAAGTTTTCTTTAAATCTGCTTTTCTTTCTTTTTTTTCAATCTCATATTGTAATCTTACTCTTTGTCTTTCTTCTTTGATTTTATTATTCAACACATTATTTCTTAATCTCTTTTTCTTAGCCTTGAATGAATATTCAACACTTATGTTGTATATATAAGGTATTAAGATAAAGATAAACGCAATTCCTTTGAATACATACTTTACAAACAAATAAACAAAATATGAAATAGTTTTAAAACCTTTAAAAGTATATTTCATAAAATTTATAATTTTATTAAAAATATACTTCAAGGCAACATATATGCTTTTAAATATATATTTTAAAGTAGTATAAATACCTTTAATTACATATTTTAAAGTAGTATAGATACCTTTAATTACATATTTAATTAATAAATATACTCCCATAAAAGAGTATTTAATCAATTTATAAAGTAATTCAAATATGTATTTTATAATTTTATATATGTACATAATAATATTTTTAATGATTAAATAAGTAAATATACCTATCATTTTAAAAGTAGTATAAATACCTAACAAAACATACTTAATTCCTTTTAATATTAGCATTAGTAACTTATATGAATAAATTCCTATATATTTAATAATAGTTACTATAAATAGACCTGTTTTTTTTAATACAAAAACAGTGCCAGAGGCAATTTTGCGTACAAAAAAGACAATAGCATTTATTATCCACGCTATAGTTTTATAAACTAATATACTAGGCACTAATAATATTGGCTTATTTTTCATGCACAACCCTACCGTCTATACTTATTATATACTAGAATAATTATAACATAATAATTGTCAAAATAAAACTATTTTTCTTTTTTTTCATATAATATTCTAGAAAGGATTATTCTTATGAATTATTATTATCCATTTTTTAATCAAAATCCGTATCAAGGATTAATAGGAAGAACATCTTTGAAAAAATTATTTGGTGGTTTAAATTTTAGTTCGATATTAAATGGAACTCAGAAAACATTAGGAATAGTAAATCAAGCGATTCCTTTAATAAAGCAAGTATCTCCAATTATAAACAATGCTAAGACAATGTTTCGCGTAATGGACGAATTCAAAAAAGATGACGCTTTAGAAAGTAAACAAAAAGTAAATCAAACGACAACTACAAATGTTGAACAAAAAACCTATTCAAATAATCCCACTTTTTTCCTTTAAAATATTGTTTTAACAATATTTTTTTAATTTGAATAAATAATAATTTAAGATGATTTTTTTGGTTATCTTTTTATTTTTTTTAGATACATAACTATATTTTTTATATAAGTGTTTTTTATATTCTAAGTTAGTATCTTTTAAAATATAAGGCCCAAAAAAATATTCATAATTACGATATTTTTTATTACCTTTTATAAACTCAATTATGACATAATACTTTTTTTTCTCATAAACAAAGACTTCGTTTTTTATTTCAAATCCCATTTTGTTCATTTTCTTCCTTAATTCATATTGATTGTTGTTAGCCTGAATTATACATTTAGATACATTAGCTCTTGCAATTATTTTAAGTATAGAACTAGTTCCCATTCCTGAAATAATAACATAATCTACACTATCTAAATTAATATTATCTAATCCGTTTGTACAAATTAAAGAAATTTTTTGAGTTAACTTTGCTTTTTTAAAATTTTCTTTAGTTTTTTTTATACAATTAACATTTATATCAGTTGCAATACAATTTACTTTTTTTACTAAAGTTAAGTAAATATCTAATAGCCCATGATCACAACCGACATCAACTATACTAGATTCATTTGGGACCATATTAGCAATTGTCATTAACCTCTTCGATAATTTCATTAATCACCTAAATAGTCTTTTAATTTTCTCGAACGTGATGGATGTCTTAATTTTCTTAATGCTTTAGCTTCTATTTGTCTTATTCTTTCTCGAGTTACACCAAATAATTGTCCAACTTCTTCAAGTGTTCTACTCTTTCCATCTTCTAGTCCAAAACGTAGACGAATTACCTTTTCTTCTCTTTCAGTTAATGTTAATAAAACTTCTGATATCTCATCTTTTAAAAGTTCGTTTGTTGCATATTCTTCTGGACTTAAGTTTCTCTCATCTTTTATAAAATCTCCTAAATGAGAATCATCTTCTTCACCAATTGGCGTTTCTAAACTTACTGGTTCTTGTGATATTTTGTAAATTTCATGAATTTTTTCAATCGAAATATTCATTTTTTTAGCTAGTTCTTCTTCTGATGGTTCACGATTTAATTCTAGAGTCATTTGCCTTTGAACACGTGCTAGTTTATTGATTGTTTCAACCATATGAACTGGAACTCTAATCGTTCTTGCTTGATCTGCTATAGCTCTTGTAATTGCTTGTCTAATCCACCAAGTAGCATATGTTGAAAATTTATATCCTTTTGATACATCAAATTTTTCAACAGACTTCATTAAACCAATGTTACCTTCTTGAATTAAGTCTAAAAATAACATTCCTCGACCAACGTATCTTTTAGCAATACTTACAACTAAACGAAGATTTGCCTCTGCTAATAAAGCTTTAGCTTCTAAATCTCCATTTTCAATACGTGTTGCTAAATCTAGTTCCTCATCCATTGTTAATAATTTAATTTTTCCAATTTCCTTTAAGTACATACGAACTGGATCGTTTATTGTTAAATCTTTAGTAAGTGTCATATCATCTAACATAATTTTATCTACTGAAGATACTCCGCCGCTTTGCGTTTCTTCTTCTGAAACAATAGCAATATTGTTTTCATTAAAAAGATTATATAATTCATCTAATGAATCACTATCTAAATCTAATCCTTTTAATTGGGCTGCTAATTGCTCATAAGTTATTACTCCATTTTCTTTACCTATTTTAATTAATTCTTCTTTTCTTTCATCAAATGATTTAATTTCATTTACCATTAATATTCACCTTTTCTAATCTTTAATATTTCTTCAGCTATTTCTGCTTTTGACTTTTGACCATTTGTTGTAAAAACTTTATTTTTTAGAGCATCAACATTATTTAAAGTATTGTATTCATTGATTGCATTTATATAATCTTCAATTTCTTCTTCACTATATTTTTCTTTTAATTCCATTGATAGTATTTCTGATAATGTCTTAATCTTTTCATCATCAGACAAAATTTTATTCATAAAATCAGAAACATTTATATAATTATAATCATCATAGAAAAATCTTATATCATTTGCTAAATTGCGATATCTATCAATTGGCATATGTGTTACTTTTTTCTTATACATTAAAATTACATTTTTATCGATTAACATATAATATATTAATTTTTTTTGTGCTTCATCATATTTTGAATTTATGACTTTTTGTTTGGGTAAAATATCTTTAATTACCTTCTTTTCGGTTGATTTTAATTTACTTTTTATAAACTCAACTTCTAAGTTAGATTCCTTTGATAATTTGTTAATTGAAATCTCTCTTTGAACATCATCTTCAACTTGTTTTAAATCTTCAATAATTAAATTAACATACTTTGCAAGTTCAACACTATCGTTTAAATTGTAAATTTCTTTTAAGTAATTAAATTTATAATCAATATAACTTATTGGGTTTTCAGACTTTGATTTAAATTTTTCCTTACCATATTTTCTTATGTAATCATCAGGATCTAATCCTTCTTCTAAAGATATAATCTTTGGCATAATATCATTTTTAATCAATTCATTAGAACAGGTTAAAGTGGCATTTATACCAGCTTTATCACCGTCGAAACATAATATAACTTCTTTACTTAATTTTTTTAATTTTCGAATATGTTCTTTAGTTAAAGCTGTTCCCATTGTCGCAACAACATTATTTACTTCTGCTAAAGAACAAGAAATTACATCAAAAAAACCTTCAGTAATAATTATTTTCCCTTGTTTTTTTATAAATTCTTTCGCTCTATTTAAATTATAGAGCAACTCACTTTTTTTAAATATATCTGAAGTTTGTGAATTTATATATTTATTAGGATCATTTTTATCTAAACTTCGACCACTAAAACCAACAACTTGTCCATTATCATCCTCAATTGGAATCATGATACGATTTCTATACATATCATAAAATCCATTGTTCTCTGATACCAATCCACTTTTTAATAAATCTTTATATTTATATGATTTATTAACTAAATATTTTGTTAAAACATCTTTTCTGTTTATCGCTAAACCAATACCAAATTTTTTTATTGTATCTTCATCGATTCCTCTGTTTAAAAGATAATCTCGTGATGGCCTACCTTCAACTGTAAATATGCTATTTTGATATAATTTTAAAGCATCATCGTATATTTTAAAAAAAATATTTTCTTTTTTAACTGCTTTATAATTTGAAAGTCCAATGTCAATACCAGACATCTCAGAACATTTTCTTAAAGCTTCTAAAAATCCGATTTCTTCTTTTTTCATTATAAAACTTATAACATTTCCAGTAATAGGTGGTTCACAACCAAAACAATGAAATATTTGTTTTTCTTTAGAGACTACAAAACTAGGTGTTTTTTCTTCATGAAATGGACATAATCCAAAATAATTATTTCCTCTAGGCGCTAAATCAAGATAATTAGATATGACATCTACAATATCTAAATTCTTACACACTTCATTAATTAAACTTTGTTCTATCTTAACCATATATATCCCTCTAATAAGTATATACCCCATCTTTCTTGCTTTTCCTTTTTTTTGACATAATTTTTAAAAAAAGTTTTTTTGTCATACTTTTGAGCATAATATTTAGAAAGGTGGTAAATATGAATTTAAAGTTTTTTAAATTATTAAATGTTTTACTTATTTTTGTTTTATTCTTCCCTTTTCATTATGGATACGATGTTTTCCCTAATTCTTTAAGCGCTATTTTTTTCCCAGTTAATGAAAGTATTTGGGAACATATGAAACTAATATTCACTACTTTCATGATATATGGAATATTAGAATATATTATCTATAATAAATACAAAGTTAAAGTGAATAATTTTTTATTCGGAACTCTCTTAAGTACTTTATCTTGTATAATTATATTTTTGGCAATATTTTTACCAATCTACTATAAAATAGGTGAAAATTTATATATAACGCTTTCAATATTATTTGTTTCAATCATTTTTGCTCAAATTATTAGTTATATAATAATTAAAAAAGACAATATTAAATTTCTTAATATTATCTCTTTTATAATTATAATTATTTGTTATGTTGTTTTTGGATATTTTAATTATTATCCAATTAAAAATGATTTTTTTTATGATCCTATAGAGGAAAAATATGGAATAAACACTTATGTTCTTTAATCTGTAAAGTATGCAAAAGCATTTACTAATCCACGTCCCTCACCTAATACATCACCATCGCTACTTCGTGCAATGTTTAATAATTTACCTTTTTCAACTAATTGAGTAGATGCACCACCATCTAAATTAGCCGCATTATAGGCACCATATAATTCTAATGTTTTGATTACTTCGTCTAACGTAGGACCACAATAGAAAACCCTACAAGCATTTACTACTAAAAATAAAACAACTCCATCTTTTCTTTGAGCAATTGTGGTGCGAGCAGCATTTCCAAATCCACCATCGCCAACCTTTTGCATTGACTTTCCATTTACAATTAAGTAAGGAAACCACTCAACTGCATCTCTTATTCCCATTTCTAAGGCTTCTACTCCAGTAGCTCTTGTTAAAACAAGTTTATTATCTTTATTAAATCCAATAAGATTTCCTTTTTTTGAAGAGTTGCTTGACGAGATAATTTCACCATTTTTTATAACATGTCCCATAGGAATATTTGTAGAAAAATCTCTACTATCTCTAAAATTTCCGCCACCTGTTATACAAATAGTTGCTCCATGTCTTGAGCACATATATTTTAATTTTTCAGGATAAGTTCCCTGAACTCCCATATTTTTTGATTCTATTAACTTAACCTTTGATGGATCATATATAACCGCCATAATAGCATCATAATTACCAACTTTTGTTTTAATGATTTTATAGTCTTCATTTCCGGAATCTCTTGTTAATACTTCCTCATCATATTTATTATCATATGATTCTTTAGGTTTTGTATCAATTACAATTTCATCTAAATTTACTTCCTCTTTTATTGGAACATAGTAATTTGCATTCATTACATCATAAATCATTTGATCCGAATAAAATATATAGGCTAAATATCGATGTGTCATCGTATTCATAGCAGTGTTTATATACCAAACCCGAAAATTAGAAATTGGCCCATAGAATAAGAGAAAACCAAGAAGTGCTAAAATATCTAATATTATTATTATAATTGTTTTCTTTTTCATTCTGTCACCTCTTTCGTATAAGGATTATTTAGTGTTCCTTCTCCTTTTAATCCTTCCTTACTTATTGTAATTGTTGGTCTTACACTCCTTACATAACCTCTATTACTATATACAACTCCATCACTGAACATATATGCCGAATAATTTCCAGTTGGAGTAATTAAATAATAATTATCTAATTCTAAATTAAACAATATATTAGTTACATCATATAACCCAACTTTTACTTTTATTGTGTCTTCTTTTATTTTATCTAATCCATCATCATAAGACGCAATATTATACTCATGTTCTAATAACAAATCTTTATAACTTAAAGATTCTAAATAATTAGTGTTTAAATACTTACCAATACCAACATTTTCAATATCAAATTTATTATCTTTTATATTGAATTGATACTTAGTATTTCCATCATCAATTAAATTATTAAGTACTAGTGAAATTTTTTCTTCTTCTGTTTCAAAAACTTGCCATAAATCTTCACCTAACTTAACATACTTACCTACTATATTATCTGTTTCAATAATATATGGTTTTTCTTTAGTTCCATCACCACTACTGAAAGATACTACATTAGTTAATGTTAAAACAGGTCTAATTGCATATAGGTTATCAGGTGCATCTAGCGATAAATTACTATTGTTCATCAACCATGTTTTTTCATCTGTTCTATTATATAACCAAGTGTTTTCTTCACCCATTAAGAAACTATTACCATCTACTTTACTATTTAGAAAATCTGAAATATTTAATAATTTTACATTACTATAATATTTATTATTACATGTAATTTTATTAATATCTTCAACTGTGTCTAAACAAACAGTTCCTTTGATTAAATTTTTCTTATCAATTTGTTCATAAAAATATTCATTTAAATATCTGTCAATATCTGATCCTTTATAATCTCTTATTTCTTCGCTTACTTTTAAATAATTGATTGGATCTTCTGAAATAACTTCCATACTTCTATCGCTGTTTATTTTAATAACACGATATAGCATATTGGAATATACCACATAATTATCAACTTCTTCACCTTTGAAAAAATACTTATTTCCATCTTGGTATAATCCATCACCACTAGTAACGACTTTTTTTTGCATTATATCGTTTACTAAAGAAGATACCTTTTTTCCCTTATCGTCTGTTGGTGTAAGTTTATTCTTATATATTACTGCCCTTGATAGATAAAAAACTGAAAATCCAACTAAAAAAATAATACTTACAATACTAAAAATCAACTCTATTTTACTCATTTTGGGGGGATTTTTTTTAACTTTATTTTCCTCTTGTTTTACTAATTCGTCTTTTACTTCCACTATATCACTCCTACTAATATCTAATAAATTATATCAAATATAAAAAACATAATCAATAATTAATATGAAATTCACAAAAGAAAGCAATCAATTTGATTGCTTTCATCTATATTAAACGCTAATGCATTAGCGGCTAGTTAACGACAAGTATATAACAATAGTTTATCTTTTAAAATAAACTTAATTGTTCCATTAATACTTGTCATATATAATGGTATATTCTTATTCTCTATTTTAGCTACAATCTCTTGACTAGGATGCTTAAACATATTATTTTTACCAACAGATATGACGGCATTTTTAATATCTAAATTCAATAATTCATCTGATGTACTTGTTTTAGAACCATGGTGTCCTATCTTTAGTATATCCACATTTTCAAAATTATATTCTTTTAAGATATATTTTTCTTCCTCTTTTGTCGCATCTGCTAATAACAATATATTCTTTTTATTAAGCGCTGTGTAGATTATTAAACTATCTTTGTTTTCGTTTTTGTTTTTTTTATTTAAAAAGTTAAAAACAATATCATCTATATTTAACTTGTTTTTACTATAAAAATAAGTATTTATTTTTTTTAATTTGCTAATTTCTATTAATTTGCTCTCTAATTCATTATTTTCATAACTATTAAAAATAATATTGGAAATTTTATAGTCGTTTATTAATCTTTCAGATCCTCCAGCATGATCATAGTCGCCATGAGTTAAAATTAAATAATCTATTTTTTTAACTCCCACTGATTTTAAATATGGCACTAAAATATTTTTGCCTACATTATCGTTCATTGGATTTCCACCAGTATCAATTAAAATATTTTTATTTTTAAAGGATATTAAAATTGAATCTCCTTGTTCAACATTAATAAAGGTTATTTCAGGATATATTTTATAAAAGTGTAAATTACTACATAAAATTATAAATATAAGCATTACTAATAAGTGTTTATGACTTTTTTTAAAAACTAAATAAAGTAATAAATAATACACAATTACTAATATTATATGCATTTTAGGCATTATCATCAGATAATTTAATTTATTAAAAAGTAATGAGGAATTTTCCATAAAAATAACTAAAAAATTAAATATAGGTTCTAAAAAAGGTATTATTAAAACTATTAATGATAATGGAAATATTACAAAAGACACTAAAGGAACAAAAAATAAATTTATTAAAAAACTAGTTAAATTTATTTCAAAAAAACTATTTGCTAATATTGGTACACTTGCTAAAGATGCTATTAAAGAAATATATAGTAAATTGATTAAATAATTTTTTGTTTTTATTTTTTTAGAAAACAAAATTATATAAAAACTGATTATAAAACTAAAAGAAAAACCATTATCATATATATAAAAAGGATTGTATAGCAATAAAGAAAAACAAACCAGTCCTAAAGCATCTATCTTATCTATTTTAATTAAATTATAAACAATAAATATTAAAACAGATCTTAAAACAGAAGGGGTAAAACCTGTTATAAACATAAAAATTGTTAAAAAAACAGAAATAATGATCGTATTTAATATTTTGTTTTTAATAAATCCTTTAATAAATAAAAAAATTATTGAAGATAATAAAGTAACTTGTGATCCTGATAATGCTAATAAATGTGTAATGCCGTTTTTTTGATAACTTTCTTCAATATCTTCTTCAATATAAATATTGTTTCCAATAATAAAAGCATTTAAATACTTGTTGTTTCCTAACCTATTTATAACCCAATTTTTTAAAAAATACAATATATTATTAGACTTACCTACTACTTCAATTTTGTTTAATTCCATTGTCCAATATATTTTTTTGCTCATTAAATATTTTCTATAATTAAATAAATTAAAATTACTGTTTTCTCTTGGAAGCTTTAAAGTTCCTTCAATAATAACTTTATCACCTATTTGTAAATTATATTCACATTCATAACAATTGACTAAAACTTTTTCTATACCTTTAACAATATAGGTTTTACGATTATCATAATCTTTAATATCAAATATAATTCCATCGATTTTAGTTTGATTTTGTTCTAAATGAGTAGTATAAATATTATTTTTAACTCTTATATAAGTTATAAATATTAAACTAAAGAGTAAGATTAGCTTTATTTTTTTCATAAGTTGATTTGCCAATACCTTTTACTTCCATAAATTCTTCTAGTGTTTTAAATCCATTGTTTTCTTCACGATATTTAATAATTGCTAAAGCTTTACTTTCACCTATTCCTGATAAAGTCATAAGTTCTTCTTTAGTTCCAATATTTAAAGAAACCTTATTGCCAATTTTTGTTATTTCATTATTACTAGAATCAATACAACCAATAGTTTTAATAACGGGGCAACTACAACTATTTTCAATAAAAATGACATTATTTTTCTTTAATTCTTCTTTAGTATAGATAATTAAAACCGATTCATTTTCAACTGTTTTACTTAAATTTAGGGAACTGACATCTGAATCTTTATTCAGTCCCCCACTTGCCTCAATTAAGTCCTCTACCCTACTGTTGCTATTTAATTTGTAAACGCCAGGATTTTTAACAGCCCCTTTTATTTCAGCTTTAATTGATTTTTCTAAATAATTATTTTGTTCATAAAAGATAAGACAGATATTTAAAATAAATAATAAAATTATAAATATATTTGTTATTTTCAAAAAAGTATACTTATACATATGACCTCCTATATAAATATACTTTATAAAAATTATTAATCCTAAAAAAGGAAGAAAACTTCCTTAATTATTATGCCATGAGCGAGAACCAAGTATGATTATTAATAAAATAAATAGTACTAATATGATAGCTGCACTATATCCTGTTCCATATCCAGTACCGCATCCTGGATAGTAAGACATTCCTTGATTACAGCTTTGTTGACCATATCCGCCATAGTAATACATAAGACCCCTCCAATCTACCTAGTATATAGTATTAATAATTTACATTTTTGCTAATATTAAAAACCTATTTCCACTATTTTTATTTAAAATATTCTTTATTTGTGTTATTATATTATATGAAATAACTTTAAATGGTGATTAATATGAAAAAAATTTTTAAATACATAAAAAACATATTTAAAGACTTGGATAAAACATTACTAATCGTAACTATTGTTTTAGCAATATGGGGATTACTTAATATTGTTACAGCATCAAGTCGTGAATCAGTAGTTAGATATGATAAAAGCTTATATCATTATTTTTTTATGCAAGCACTATGGATTTCTGCTGCTTTTATTGGGGGTTTTTTAATTACCCTCGTGCCTACTAAAACTTATAAATATATAGGTTCTTTTCTATTTTTTATAATTGTTATTGTTTTAACAATGACTTTATTTATGGGAAATGCTAAAAGAGGATCTACCAATTGGTTTTTTGGATTTCAACCTAGTGAATTTGCAAAACCAATATCAATTGTTGTCTTAGCAATGTTTTTTGAATCAAATCACAAAAAAATACGGATTAATAATTGGAATAGATTTAAACCTATAAGTTGGGCATTTATATTGGCCTTAATAGTTCCTATTTTAGTATTTTTGCAAAAAGATTTAGGAACAGCAATTATAATTGGTTCTATAACAATATTTTTGTTATCATTCTCACCAATTTTAAAAAAAGATAAATTAATTTTGTTTGGAATAGGTATATTTTTAATTGTTTCAATGGCAAGTATTATGTTATTATTTGACAAAGGATTGTCAGAAGAACAATTAAGTAGAATAAATAATTTCAAGGATCCTTGTGAAAAATACCATGATGATGGATATCAAATATGTAATGGTTATATTGCAATTAATTATGGTGGCCTATTTGGAGTCGGACTTGGAAATAGCAAACAAAAATATTCTTATATACCAGATCCTCATACTGATTCAGTATTTGCAATAATTGCTGAAGAATTTGGACTAATATGGAGTACTATAATATTTATATTATATGCTGTTTTATTAAAAAGGATTTTATATTGGGCTTCAAATGCTAGTTCAATAAGTGGTAAATATATGTGTATAGGAATTGCAGTTTATATTTTCGTCCATATTTTTATAAATCTAGGTGGTTTATTTGGAATTATACCACTTACCGGTGTTCCATTACCGTTTTTCACTTATGGTGGAAGTTTTACTATATCATTAATATGTTCTTTAGCAATTGTACAAAGAGTATGTATTGATACAAAAAGACAAAAGATAAAAATTTAATAGTTGGAGGTATTATGTTTAAGAAATTAGAAATATTGGACGAACGCGATGTTCGGTTAAGAGAAATTAGTAAAGAAATTACTAAACCGTTAAACAAAGAAAAAAAAGAACTTGTCAATAAAATGATCAAGGAATTGAAATATAGTCAAATTGAAGAATATGAAAAAAAATACAATTTAAGACCAGGAATGGGTTTAGCATTTCCACAATTAGGAATTATGGAACGATTAATTGTTATTGTACATGAATATGAAGATGGTAAATTTAATAATTATGTTGTTCTTAATCCTAAAATAGTAAGTAACTCAGAAGAAATGATTGCTGCTGATGCAGGTGAAGGATGTCTAAGTGTCAA
>JAQUGJ010000016.1:0-7016 GCA_028684255.1 Bacilli bacterium
TATAAGATAGATAGACTAACAAGGTCAATTGTTGACCAAGAAGCAATACTAAGTGAATTATTAAAGTATCGTTGTAATTTTGAATGTGTAGTTGAAGATATCAACTTCAAAAATTCAAGTGGAATGACTATGCTTAGATTAATGGCTGTTATTAACCAAGGAGAAATAGAAAGAACAAGCGAAAGAACCATCTTCGGACTAAAAGGTGCTGTTGAGCAAGGACATCTTAATCGAGCACCATTTGGCTATAAAAAGATAGGTAAAAAGGTAGTTATTGATGAAGTAGATAGTTACTATGTTAAAAAAGTTATAGATTTATATTTACAAGGAAACTCACAATTAAAAGTATTGGATTGGCTTAATAAGAATTATACTGGTACAAGAACATTTCAAAAAAGAACCATTGAAACAATGCTTCATAATGAACTTTATACTGGATATAAATATGTTACTAATCCGGAAGATAAATATAGTAGAATATTAGTTAAATGTGTTGATCCTATTATATCAATGGAAACGTGGAAACAATTAGAGTAGCAATATGAAAAAAACAGAAGATATTATAAAAGAACTAGAACATACATCTTTTTACAAAAAATAAAATGTCCAAATTGTGAAAGAATTATGAGTTGTACTTCAGGAAAAAGTGCTCATGGTGATCAAAGATATAATTATTATAGATGTCCTTGCTCAAAACCTAGAATAAGTATTAGTGAAATTAATCTTGAAACTCATTTCTTAAAAGAATTAAATCAAATGCTAGACTTCTTTATGGAAAAACTGATAAGTTATTTACCAGTGAAAAGTAATGTTACTCCAACTGATAAAGAAGAAATGCTTGTCAATCAAAAACAAAAACTTAATGAGAAGAAATCAAAGGTAATAGAACTATATATTGAAGGGACACTAACAAAAGATAAACAAGATTTAAAAATAGCAGAAATAAATAATGATATTAATAAGATAACTGAAGGATTAGAACTAATTAGAAGAAAAGATATTAAAATAAAAGAATCATTTGATATAACAAAATATTCCTATGATGTTCAAAATGAAAAATTAAGAGAAATATCATATATAGTAAAAGTAAAAAAACTATGGAATCAATGGACTTTATTAAAAATTACAATATTCCAATTAACAAGAAAATATTAATAAGTCACTTTAATTATAATAGTGATAAAAACTATTGAAGATTATGCTAAAGAAGCAAGAGATTTTTCAAAATATTGCGTTTTAGAAAACATACTGGATTACAATCCTAAATGGAAAACTAAGGGAAAATTTAATGTGGTTAGACTTATAGGAGATAAAATTATTGCTTCAACAGAAATATTAAATAAAGATGTTGAAAAAAGAGCTGTTGAAATTGCAATAAACTCTTTAGATGGGATATTTTATGATTCTTATAATTGCTTTAATCGTTCTACTGAAAACAGTGATATTTCAGATTTTATTTCAGCGGTTAATAAAGGGATTAGTGCAATTGAACATTCAATAAGGATAGCAGCAGCAGATTTTAATTTTTTAAACAAAAAAGACATATTAATTGATAATAAAGAAAACAAAGTGTCTTTTGAAAAGAAAATTAATGATTGGTTTCCAATAATAACAGGTAAAAAATTTGATAAATCTGATAAAGAATGGGAATCTAAAATTTAGAGATGATTATGACCAACATTTTAAAGGGTTCTATTGTTTTGACTATGAGAACATTTGCTATTTGATGAATCTTTATAAATGTGGAATCGCTGGTATGTTATTTAAATTAGAAAAGATGTTTAATCACAGAATTTCGTCATTAATAATACGAGCTAAATATTATCCCGAGATTTTTCTAGTTTAAGGTTAATAAAATATTATCTTTAAATTAAACTATGTGTTAATATAGCATAATATCAAAGAATTAATCAAACTAATTTCCTTTTACTACTTATTATGTTATAATTTAGTAGTGAAAGGAAATGAAGGAATGAATAATGAAGAACAAATTTTAAAACTAGCAAAAGATAATAACGGTTATATTACTACTAGTATGGTAGAAGAAAACGGAATCAAAAGACAATTTTTAGGTTACCTAGTAAAAAAAGGTAAAATTGAAAGAGTAGATCGTGGTATTTATATTCTTCCGGAAGAACCAAAAGATATTTATTTTATTTTACAAAAAAAGAGCAAAAAGATGATTTTTTCACACATGACAGCATTAAGATTCCATAATTTAAGTGATAGAATCCCACATATTATTGATATTACTGTTACTAATGAATACCGTGGTTCTTTGCAAGATAAAAAAGATATTAATTTATTTCGCATCAAAAAAGAATTCATTGATTTAGGAATGATTTATGTAAAATCACCTTATGGAAATTTAATGAAAATTTATGATTTAGAAAGATCTATTTGTGATATTATTAGAAATAAAAAATATATTGAACTGGAATTATTTAATAAAGCAATTAGAGGCTATTATAATAAAACTAATAAAGATCAAATAAAATTATTTGATTATGCTAAAAAATTAGGAATTGAGCAAGAAGTATTAAATACTTTTGAGGTGCTATCATGATAACTAGTTCAGATAGTTTAAAAGCAAAATTAAAAAATATAGCTAGAGAAACCAATATATCTCGCGAAGCATTAAGAAAAATGGTTATGTTTGAAAGATTATTAATGAGAATTTCTAAATCTAAATATAATAAGAATTTTATATTAAAAGGTGGTTTTTTAATCGCTGCAATATTTGATATTAATTTACGAAGTACAGTTGATATTGATACTACAATTAAAGGAATGCAATTAAATAAGGAATCATTAAAGGATATGATAGAAGATATTATTAATATATCAATTGAAGATAACTGTAGTTTTGAAATAGCAAATATAGAAGAAATTAGACTAGAAGATGAGTATAGCGGATACAATGTTATGTTAAAAGTTAAAATGGATAAAATATGGGATTATATTTCTATCGATGTTGCTACTGGTGACACTATAACTTATAAGGAAATCAACTTTGTTTATACCACTATATTAGAAAAAGAAAAGATCGAAGTTTTATCTTATAATAATGAAACAATAATAGCTGAAAAATTTGAGGCTATTATATCTCGTGGTATTATTAATACTAGAATGAAAGATTATTATGATCTATATATGTTTGTTAACTTTAAATTTTCTGAAATTGATTTTATGAGTAAGTTAAATACTATTAAACAGGAAATAGAACAACTTGGACCAGCCGAGTTTCAAAAAAGTTACCAACAAGAAGCTGTCCCAGATTGAAGCTGTGGAAGGTGTCTCCTTGAACAGTCAAGCTGTATAAAAATGAAACAAATCCACAGTGCGAGATATATTATACTTGCATGAGTACAATATACAAAAAATTACATAGCTGGCTTTTTAAACTTAGAGATTAGTCTATCAGCAATACTTTAGAAAAAACAAACAAAAATATCCATTTTAAAAAGCTAAAGGTGGAAGTACCAAATTTTTATATTACGAAGTTTATTAACACCGAGAGAATGGGATTTTCAATAACTAAAAACTGATACTCACTTATATACTGCAGGTAATGCTAAATTTAATATTAAATATGATAGTATAGTTTTGCCATGCCGGTTTATTAATTTAAAAATTTCAATAAAAAACGGTATAAAATATACAATATATATAAAAATGTATTATAATACTCTTAAACGAGGTTTTTATAATGAAAGAATTAATTATTGTTCAAATAGCAAATAATTTTTATTTAGATTTTGAAAACGATGTTTCATTAAGTGAAACTCGAATAAAACAAGAAGAACAATTATATAAAGATTTTAAAACTAATAAATATAAATCATTATTAGAAATAGTATTGACAAGAAATAAAACTATCTTTTCAGATTCACTATTGTTTTATATTAATATTGCTAAATTTTATATAAACCAACTATCTAAAACAATAAATAGTGCTAAAACGGATCAAACTAATATTGTTTTAGCGAAAGAAGAGATTGAAAATATATTATCCAGTAAATATTTAGTGTTAGGAAATGAATACTTAACTCAAGAATTTATAAATAATGTTATAAATGAGTTTAATTTAGAAATAAACTCATTATTAAAAAAATATAAATCAATAGATAATTTATTTAAACATTATAATTATCACCATACTGAATTAGGAAGAATAATCTTTAATTTAATAATAAGTAAGGATGATAATTATCCCTTTGCTTTTATGGCAACGTATCAGAGTGAAGAAAAAAGAATACTACCTTTAAAACAAGCCATGATTGAATATAGAGATGATAATAAGGCATTACTTAATTTATTATCTACTATTAGTAAAGCGAGTAAAAAGAGTGATTTTATTAAAGATATGGTAGATAACAAAAGTGTTTATTTACCTCTTAAATTAACTGCTGAAGATGCTTTTACTTTTTTAAAAGAGATAGAAATATATGAAGAATGTGGGATTTTATGTAGAATTCCTGACTTTTGGAAGAAAAATAATCGAAAAGTTAAAGCTTCTATTAATGTTGGTGGAGTAGAGGGAATTAATATAATAGATTTACTTAATATTAATTCATTTATCAACATTGGAGAAGTAAAATTAACTTTAAAAGAAGTAAAAGCACTGCTGGAAAAAACCGAAGGCTTAGCTTTTATAAAGGGTAAATGGGTAGAAGTAAACCACGACAAACTTAATCAAGTTATAAAAGCTTTAGAAGAAGCAAAAGATAAAATTAACGTAGATGATTTAACAATAATTGATGCCTTGAGGCTTGAATTAAATCCGGACAAACTTATAACTGCTGAGCATAAAGGCTTAATTGAAATAACAAATGGAGAATATTTAGATAATGTCTTAAATGATTTGATATTCCCTGAAAAAATAAAAGAACAAACGATTCCAGCTAAAAACTTTAAAGCTAATTTAAGATTATATCAACAAAACGGTTTAAATTGGCTTGAATATATGAAACAGTTAAAATTAGGTTCATGCTTAGCTGATGATATGGGACTTGGAAAAACTATTCAAATATTAGCATTTTTATCAAACAGATTAGAAGAAAAAACTTTATTAATTGTTCCTGCTTCATTAATTACAAATTGGATTAAAGAGTTTAATAAATTTCTACCAAACATTAACGTAAATATATTACATCCTTTTTTTGAAAAAGATAATACTAAGGATAATGAAATATATATTACAACTTATAATCTGATTTCAAAATATGATTTTATTTTGAAAGAAACATTTGATAACGTAATTATAGATGAGGCCCATAATATCAAAAACAGTAATACTAAACAGTCTGTTAATGTTAGGAAAATAAAAAGTAAATATAAAATAGCATTAACTGGGACTCCAATTGAAAATAGACTATCTGATTTATTTAGTATATTTGATTTTTTAAATCCTGGATTGCTTGGGACCCCTAGTGAGTTTAAAAAGCTAATTAGTAATTTAAAAGAAAATGAAGATATGGGCAAACTTAAAAATATTATAAGTCCATTTATATTAAGAAGATTAAAAACAGATAAAAAGATAATTAATGATTTACCTGATAAGTTAGAAATGAAAAAATATATCGCATTAACAGAGAAACAAAGAGTTTTATATGAAAGTTTAGTAAATGATTTAACTACAATGGTATTAAATCCTGAAGTGAAAAATATGAATAGGATAATCTTACCGTCATTTATTAAATTTAAACAAATATGTAATCATCCAGCACAATTTTTAGATAATGAAGATTATAATTTGAAAGATAGCGGTAAGTTTATGATGTTAAATGAAATATGCAACACTATTAAATCTAAAGGCGAAAAAGTTTTAATATTCACTCAATTTAAAGAGATAATTCCATATATTGATAAAAATTTAAAAGAGATCTTTGGTAAGGGATTAAAAATAGATGGCTCAACTAGTGTTAAAAAAAGAGGAGAATATGTAGATTCATTTAATAATGATATTGAAATAAAATACATGATTCTATCCTTAAAAGCTGGAGGTGTTGGCTTAAATTTAACCTCCGCTAACCATGTGATTCACTTTGATAGATGGTGGAATCCAGCAGTTGAGAATCAAGCAACTGACAGAGCATATAGAATAGGGCAAAATAAAAAGGTAAACGTTTATAAGTTCATAACTGGAGGTACTATTGAAGAGAAGATTGATGAAATGTTAGAAAATAAAACCAAGATGACAAACGAAGTAATAACAGCAGGCGAAGAATGGATTGGAAATATGAGTAAATCTGCTATAATAGATTTATTTAGATTGGAGAGATAAATATGAGAGGTTATTATAAACATACACCTATATCAGAAATAAAAGATAAAGCGGAAGCAAATAAAAACAAATTATCTAAAAAAGGGGAAATTAACCCGATAGTAATTGAAGGAAGAACTATAGCTAAAAATTGGTGGGGTAAAGCTTGGTGTGGATATTTAAAAAAATATGCTGATTACGATAATCGAATTGATAGAGGTAGATCATATGTGAGTAATGGTTTCATAATTGACTTTAAAGCACTTGATAACAAAATATATGCTTTAATTCAAGGTAGCCGTATTAAGCCATATGAAGTAATAATTGCATTTGATAAAGTATCGAGTGAAACAATTCAAAATTTAAAAGATAGTTTATTACAAAATATAGAAAATATTGAAGACTTATTAAGTGGAAACTTCCCTAAAGAATTAGGAAGTAAATTTTTAGAAAGTGAACTTTTTCCTAAACCAGAAAAAGAAATTAGTTTTTCGTGTTCTTGTCCTGATTATGCTTATTTATGTAAACATGTATCATGTACTTTATATGGACTTGGGGCACTTCTTGATAAAAATCCTGAAGTATTATTTAGTTTAAGAGGGATAAAGTTAGAGGAGTTAATTTCAAGCAAACTACAAGAAGACGTTGATAATATTATAGAAGAAATTAAAAATGAAGATAAAGATAACGTTTTAAGTGAAGTAGAAGCTGCGAAATTATTTGAGTTAAGTTAAAGGAATGTAAGTAAAGT
>JAQUGJ010000016.1:7116-13830 GCA_028684255.1 Bacilli bacterium
ATTAAACCATAAATATATTGAATCTAAAATATATAAAAATATGATATAGAGACTGTAAATAAATCTGTGTAAATGAAAATCTTTCCATGATAAAATAGAAATGGAGAGATTTTTTATATATAAGGAAAGTGCGTTCATAGGAAAATGTCGAAAAAACCACGATTCAAAAATCGTGGTTTTCAAATAAGCATGATAAAATCAACTTATTATATTTTTTAACCAATAAGCTGAAATCGCTGTTTCTTTGCCACATTTTTGACAATGTAGCGTAGAAACTTTTCTTCTAATTTTAAAATGGTATTTCTTTCTAGACATTTCGTCATAAATAAAGTCAGGTACATTTTCAGTATAACCACAAGATAAACAAGTTGTTTTTATATCTGGTGTAGTATCAATAACTGAATCTTCTAATTCTTTACATAAAAGTGAACAAGTTTTATTATTATTTATCATAAATCCTCCAAAGTCAAGTAAACTCTGTATTATAATATACCATTAATTTATTACAATTTGGACATTTTTGAGGATTTTTTTGAAAATGCCATATAATCATGTCTCTCCAGTTATGACATTTCTTTTTCCAATTTATTTGTTCTTCTGAAACTAATTTCACACAATCGATATTAATAATACTAGAATTATGATAAGCACCATGATAACGAATATATTTCATGTTTTTATCTGGGATATGTATAATAATTCTGCTAATAAAATCGAAAACAGTTACTTTTTCAACTACAATTTTCTTGTTATCGTGTCTAGCGTACCAAAAAGTAACATACTTTCCATCATAATCGATAATTCTCGATTCAGCCATTACGGGTCTAGCTAGATATCTACAAACATATTTGATTAAATCAAGTGGAGATTTAAAATTAGATGGTGGACCAAAAACATAAAAGCCATCTCTATAATCAAAACAAAGTTTGTTTTTAAATTTTCTGAACTCTTTCTTACCAATTTCATCTTCGATTAAATCTAATAATACTTTCATAAATGATCTTCGTAAAGAAGCGTAATTAAAATAAGAGATTTTAACAAAATCAGTTTTAGAAATACCACTATCTAAAAGAATCATATGTATGTGAGGATTAAACTTAAGATCTCTACCATAAGTATGAAGTACGGAAATAAAAGCGGATTTTAAACCTTTATGTTTATTTTTAAAAATATATTCTATTGTTAATTGACTAGCTTTAAATAATAAATTAAATCTTTTTCTATCCTCTCTAAAAACTCGCCTTAACTCTTCTGGTATAGTAAAAACAACATGTCTATGTTTACTTCTGAATAATTTAGATATAAGAGAAATAGAGCGTGCTTCATTATATTTATTTCCACAAGAAGAACAAAATATACTTTTACAAGTATAACAAACAAATAATTTAGTCATACATTCACAGATATAAACAGAATATCCTGCAGCTAATGTTTTACAAGTAAGTACTTTTTCGACTGAAGCAAATACAATATCTCTTATTGTGATATTAGGATGGGCGTCAATAAAATTTTTCCAATTATCAGCAAAAATTTGTTTAATTGTAAAAACCACTTTACGATGTTGGACACTTTCTTTATACAATTTAAAATTATCATCATCCTCAGTACATATAATCATAATTATATTCTACCATAAAAAAGAGATGAAATTTATTTCATCTCTTTTTTATGCAACAATATACTTTTATAAGCTGTTGTAATCATAAATTATCATTACAACTCCCATGACACTTCTGTATATAAATAAAGACTTAGGTGGTTATAAATAATCCGACTTTGTCACTTAAGTATTCCGTGTTATAAACAATATAATAGTATAAATATCATTGCAAAACAAATAATCTAGATATTAGGTTTATGATGCAATATAGTCTTTTAAAGTTCTATAACTACTTGAATTGTTATAATATATTGGAGCATCAAGAGAAAGATCTTTACTTTTATATTTAGCTATTGACAAATATAATGTTGTCTGTAATGTCAAATTGATGTACTTATATACTTGCTCTTTTTCAAAAGGTAGTAATACATCAATGATCTTTAGTAGATCAAAGCTAAGATCATTAATTATATCATCGACATACTGTGGGTTTATATTATACTTTCTTGATAATTTCAATGCTTTTCTTGATATAAATCCATCATCCAACAATTGGAAAATATCATTTCTACTTACATTAATGTTGGCACAATATAATAATATAGCTATTTTTATATCTAATTTTTTTATATTATTTTTGTATAGTTGATAGTTTGAAATTATTTTATTAAAGGATTTTGAAGAGATAATTTTTTCGCCTTTATTGTTAACATTATCTGATGCATAATATATTATAATAATGGCTGAACGTGGATCATATCCTCGCTTTGTTATATAACATACATTTTTACTAGATACATTTAATTTTCTACATGCCAGATTTCTATCAGAATTCATAAAAGATACATTTTGTTTTATTCCTTCAATTAATTTGGATACTATACGGTTGTTTCTTATTTTAGTATGTATTTTTATAGCTTCTGAAACAGCTATATCAATTGTAATTGAATAATTATTCTTTTTTAGAATGTATCGTATAGAAGAGGCAACATTTTGATATGTTAGACATTCAATAAAACAAAACCTATATACGCTCGTTTTATCATAAAAATATTTTCTGTAATTATTTTTACACATAATACTACTCCTTATTCCACTATATAAATGATATCACATTTAAGAAAATAATAATTATGTAATTTTTGCCATTATGTTTTTTAGCAAATGTTTAAAAACATGTGTTATAATAAAGATAACTTATTGAGAAATAGGGGTAACAACTTCTATCTAACTGGCCCCATTTTTATGCAAAATTAGAACACTCTATTTAATGGGTGTTCTTTTTCTATTGCTTTCAAAAAAACTGATTAAGGTGTATACTATTATTAGGTGATTTATATGATGCAAATAATAATTGATATTTTTAATAAAGATAATGCTATTAAAATAATTAGTATTTTAGGGACAATATTATTGTCTTTTATTACAGCATTATTAACTACAAAAACCCATAAAAAAAATTCGACTACGGAATATTTTAAAAAGGATGGGATAAATATTCAACAAAAATTATTAAAATTCTGGTCAGCTGTATTGACAAACGATTATAAAACAGCTTTAAATGAATATAAAAGTGATAGTAAAGAAAAAAATTTAACTGAATCAGATTCAATAAAAAAAATTATGCAAGAAACATATATGTATTCTTCAAAAAGCACAATAAAAGCACTAGCAACCTATCAGACAAGCAACTTTAGAAAAAAACAAAAAAAAATAAAAAATAAAACAATATCTAGTGTTAAAACAATAATTTTACCATCTAGGATTATTAAAAGAATGAAGTACGACTTTACTGGTGAGCAAGTAAGTACAATTGATTTATTAAAAATTAAAATAAATGATATGAATTTTAGTAAGTTATTAATAGCAAAAGTACTATTAATGTATTATTTTGTAAAAGACCATTTTTTACTAATATTTTCATTTTTTGTTTTGATAATGTTTCTAATAATCAATCTCTTTTAAAATTATAAATTGTCAATAATAAAAAATACTAATATGTTTTTAACTATATTACTTCTATAGTATTAAGATGAAGTAATAAATCGTGACTTGGTAATTCTTTTTTAAATTTAAACAAATACTTAAATATAATGTATAATTATCTTATTATGGTTTGCTAGTTGAAGCATTAATATTTATATTATTTAAAAATTAATGAACAAAAAAACAAATAAAATGGTTTTATTACTTTGCATTGATGATTTTTTCTCGATAAATGAATTTTGAAAAGATTTGTTAAGAACGTTTTGAATTAATTTAATTCATGCAAATAATGATGTTTTAGCTAATGTATATTTTTTATTTGCATTTTTAAAAATATATAGGATTTTTCCTAACCTGCTTTACTGCCACATAATAAATTAAACGAATTCCAATAGAAAGTTTGTTTTTTGATCAAAATAATATATAATTAATGTAGGTGATAAATATGGACAAAGTAATCATTAGAGAAGTGAAGAAAGAAGATATTAAGATTGTATTTGAACTTGGCAAAAACATAAGCGGGTTTGAAGTATCTAATGATATCGTGACGTTTTGGCCTATTCAATTATTAAATAACTCTGTTGAAAAAGAAGATGTTATTTTTCTGGTAATGGAGCAAGAAAAAAATATAATAGGTTTTCTGATAATGAATCTTAATTATTCGTTATTAAAAGGTGAAATAGAAGACATTTATATTTTAGAAGAGGAAAGAAATAAGGGGTATGGAAGTACTTTGTTAAAGAAATCAATTGATATAGCTAAGAACAAAGGTATTAATTACAAAATACAGTATATTAATACTATGACAAATTCTGCAGAAGGTTTTTTTCAAAAAAATGATTTTGTCAAAGGAAATATATTTATTTGGTATAGTTTAGCTCTTACAGATATATTTAAAAAATAAATAAGTTTGTGCCTATTGGAATATTGCCTATTAGAGAAATGAAGCGAATTCCAATATGGAGTTTTTGTTAAAAGGTGTAAAATTAAGATGGTGGTGATGTTATGAATATAAAATATAATGAAGGTGATAAAATTAATCATAATTCGGTTGGAGCAATAATAAGAGATAAAGAGGGTAGAATATTAGTCCAAGATCATATTAAATATAATTTTATTACTTTGCCTATTGGCAAGGCCGACTTAAATAAAATCCAAGAGGAAGAATTAATAAGAGAAGTTAAAGAAGAAACAGATATAGATATTTTAGAACTTCATCAAATTATGAGAGAAAAAAAAGTAGATATAAGGGATGGAATTAAAGTAACTATGCATATAATATTATTTGAAGTTACAAAATGGACAGGAATAGTAAAAAATATGGAACCGCATAAACACAAGTATATTAAATTTATGAGTTTTGATGAAATAATGACAGCAACTAGCAATGGGAAAAATACCTCTTGGATGACGCAAATGTTTATTAAAAACAGAAACAAATAAAAAAGTCAAATGCATATTTGAACATTCCTCGTTAAAGAATTAAATGAATTCCAATTATGGAGTTCGTTTTTTATATAATGTTTTAAATGTTAAGAAAAATAGCAAAACTTTCACTAAAATATGCAGAAAATAATTATTAAATATTGTATAATTTATATGAGGTGTAAGAATGGTAATTTTAGTGATTTAAATAATTTTAAACTCATAGATAAAGAACAAATAAAGAAGCTGGTTTAAAAGGTAAAATATTAGGATTAAGTGCTGGAACAATAAATTTAGGTAAAATACCATTTTATTTAAAATATGAAGATTATCTGGAAACTAAATTTTATGAAGCCTTAGGAATAATAGATTTAACAATAGACCCTCATTTTGATATAAATGATGAAGAAAGAGTTAATGAAATGATTAAAATGTTCGAAGGAACATAAAATAATTGGATTGCCAGATTATTCGGCAATTATAGTAATATAAAAAAGGTATAACAAAAGAATTAGGAATTAATTATATTTATGAAAACGGTAAGCGAGTAAAGTAATTAATTTTAAGGTTCTGTGCCTATTATAATAAAGTGGTGAAATTTATGGAGAATACTAATAATATAAATGTTAAAAAGGCAAGAAAGTTCTGCGAAGAAGTAAGAAGACTGGCACATGATTATAATTTGCCATTTTTTTTAATAACTGATGGAGCAAGTGCGACTGATAATAATGGTTGTGAAGCAGTAAGAAATGCTAGGCTATGCCATGTAAAATGGGAAAAGTCGAAAGAAATTGATCCGAATGACGATTGGAGCATAAAACAAAATAGAAACTTTTGAATGATTTTTTAATTATTAAATATTACCCCATTAAGTGAGCGATTAAGCCTTTCAATAAAGTGGTTCGTTTTCTTTTTATAAAAAATATTATATAATTAAATGGTGGTGATTTAATTATGAAAAAGAATGTTGTTATTGCAGCTAGTTCTAAATTGCAAAAAGATATAAATAAATGGATAAAATATTTTGAGAATAATAATTATATGGTTTTGGATTATCCAAAACTCATCGACAAGGATAATTTTTTGCGACTTTATCCGAATGTTTATAGAGAATTCTTTAAATCAATAGTAAAAGCAGATATATTTTTTTTGATGAATGAGGACAAGAATCAAATAGAAGGATATGTCGGAGCAGAAAGTTTTGCTGAATTGTGCTTTGCAGTATCTCAAAAGTTATTATATAAAGCTGATAAAATAATATATATTATGAAAATGCCTAGTGATAAGGTGCAATGCTATGAAGAAATCAAATTATGGTTATCTTTAAAATGGATAGAAACGTTTGAAAAATAAATTGCTGAAAAAGTTTGTGCCTATTGGAATATCGCCCATTAAGAAACAAGTGAATTCTAATAAGAATTCGTATTTTATTTAAAACATGTATAATTAATATAAGGAGACTAACTATATTAAGTCAAGTTAAAATTGGCCGAAATATATTTAAGAATCCAAAAAACCTTTAAAAAAAGAAATTTTTTTTGAAGAATTATTTAACAAATAAAGGTATCCTTTATTTGTTAAATAATTATAAAATCTGTTCAGTGTATGTCAAGGGTATAACAAACTCACTACGTTCGCCCTTGACATACCAAAAAACAAAACCTAAACCTAGATAAATACTATCTCAGTTTAGCAGGATCAAA
>JAQUGJ010000112.1:0-3260 GCA_028684255.1 Bacilli bacterium
CGTTACAATTAATTGCCTTTGAAACGGCTAAATTAAAGGGATGCGATATTGATAAACCAAGGAATTTGGCAAAGTCAGTTACTGTTGAATAAAATAAAAAATAAGTAGTTATAAAATTACTTATTTTTTTTGATTATCGGATAAATTAAATACTTGTTTTTTTAGCAACAAACCATATATTACTTATATCGCAACTACTACTAGAAGGTGCTGGATTTGGCATTTCTAGTTTAATAATTACTGGCACTTTAAATGCTAGTCCAAAAGCAACACAAGTACCTGGAGGCAATATTTTTAGTTTTCTTAAAATTTCACTTGTTATATTAGGAACCATTTGACGGATAAAATCAATATCAACAGGATGTAACATTTTAAAAATTAAGAAATTATTACATTGTGATAGAGCCGTTTGGGATAACTCGCTAGGTCTTTGAGTAATTAATCCGAGAATAATTCCGTATTTACGTCCCTCTTTAGTAATACGATCAAATATGTTATACCCTAATAATTGAGCATCGTTATCATTTTGAACATAACGGTGTGCTTCTTCTAATACAATATGAATTGG
Source organism: Bacilli bacterium (assembly GCA_028684255.1). Taxonomy (GTDB): domain Bacteria; phylum Bacillota_I; class Bacilli_A; order RF39; family UBA660; genus CAKOQQ01. The sequence goes on from JAQUGJ010000112.1 coordinate 569, forward strand.
AAAAGATGCTCTATTTTCTAACTCTTTTGTAAAATCAAATAACATTTTTGAATATATTTTAGTTAAATTTTTTGCAAATCGATCATCTACATAATTTATATTAAAATTAATAATTTGGGCTTTCTTTAAATTAGGTTGAAGCATTAATTTTTTAATATATGCTTCTTTAGTTATATATTCAGGATAATCAAAGAAAATACTTTGTTCACTATTTACTAGTCCATGTAATCTAACTTTAAGAATATTAGTGTCATCATATACTTTTTCACTATTTAATATTCCTTCTGAAATTAAGGCGAAATCTAAGGCCTTTTCTAAATCTTCTAATGTATATTTAAAAGAACCATCTGGTAATTGTAATTCTAAAGTATCGTCTAAAAATGATTCCATAAAATTAGTAACCAATTCCATTTCTCTTATTTTTCCACTATTATCTATCAATAAACACTGTTTTAAAGCTCTTGTATATCCCGGTTGATAAACTGGAGTATCTAGATTTAATTCTTTTGTTTTATAAAATGATAATATTGAAAATATTTGATCTCTTATTTGCGTTGGTGATTTTCCAGATGCTAAAATATCTAATATTGATCTTGCAACAATATCATTTTTATGTTTGATAACTAATTCTTCATCTCTACCAAATACAGTTACTAATTTAAGCATCTTTTCTATTATTGGAATTTGATTATGACTTTCTGCTCCTAATAATAGAGCAAGATCATCTATACCAAGTAACCAAACAGGAATTCTAACTATTTCACTATCAGTTGTCTTAAGATTAGTTGTATATGTTTTCATACTTATTTCAGGAGATTTAGTATGTAATTGTGAGAACGCTGATTGGTATTCTCCATATGCATCAAAGATAAAAATGCTGGATTTATAAGCCATTACTCTATCTTTTGCAAACAAATTTTGAAATATTCTTGCAACACTACATGATTTACCACTACCAGTAGAACCAAAAATTGCAAAGTGATTACTAAAGAATTGGTTTATATCAATATGAATATCAACATCTTCATAGATAGCACTTTTACCAATATATAAATGCTTATTTTCAATATATTGTTCTACTCCTATAATTAAAGGAGTTTTCTCTTTAGATACTAACTTAACAGTTGCATTAAAAGCTGGTTTACTAATAACCCCAAAGACAAATTTGTCGTTTTTAATTTCACCTAATAAATTAATCATCGCAATTTGATCTTTAATATTTACAATTTCTCCAATCGTTTTGCGATATTCATCTTCCATAATGACATACAAATTAATTAAATTATTAAATTCTTTTAAATCAATATTTAATTTTATTTGAACTTCATTTTCGTTTATACCTATAATATTTCCTAACATATTTATCACCTATTCTAATTATAACAAAAATCTTGTAAAAAAAAAGGGTTTTTTAAATTAAAGAATCCCTTGTGTATATTAAAATATCATTATCAGCATATATTTCTGCAATCGCAGATTTTTTAAATTTTATAAATCCTAACCCTGGTATAACTAAATCATTATTAGATGATACATTTATAGTTTTAACACTTTTTTCTTTTAATTCTTTATATATTCTTTCAATTTTAAGACTATTAGAAATATAAAAAACAATATCAGTTTGACCTTTAATCTTGATTTTTAATATATTTTCAATATTAAATGTCTGATCTATCTTAACTTGATAGATTAAAGGTTTAATCATTTTTCTAGGGTTTGTTTTTAATAATTGGTCTTTGTTTAAAAAAATATCGATAGCATTTTCATTAATAAATCCTGGCGTGTCAATTAACATTAGATTGTCATTTAAAACTATCTCAATTGTGTCTAATGTCGTAGATGGTAAATATGATGTTAAAATACTGCTTTCTTTAAATGAATAATTATAGATTAGCTTATTTATCATCGAGCTTTTACCTGCATTAGTGTTACCTATAACATACACTTTTTTGCTAGTTTGATATTTTTTAATTTTAGACATTAATAAATCATAATTATAGTTATTTTTATTACTAATTATAACTTTATCAACAAAATCACCTTTAATTTTATTAAGTAATTTTGATTCATTCATAGTTACTGGTAATAAGTCTTTTTTAGTAAGTACTAATAAAACTGGATTATTAAGTTCATTAATAATGTTAAAGTTTTCAGGCAAACTTAAAATATCTGCCACCATAATAACTAAGTCATTTGTCTTTTTTATTTCATCTAAGAACTTTTTAAAAACGTCTTCTTCAATTGACACTTTTTTAAGTTCACCATAATTTTTTAAACGAAAACATCTTTCACATAGGTTTAATTCATTAGAACTTAAATCTCCACATCCTAGACATTTTTTAGTCATAATATTTTCCTCGATAAAAAACATCCTTTTTACTTAGTTTTTTAATAATTTTCCCTTCAATAAATCTATTTATTTTAGTAGGAACATGATCTTTTTTACTGATTGGATTTATAAATATAGTAGTTATTCCTACTCTATTTCCACCCTTAATATCAGTTAATAATTGATCTCCTATGATTGCAACCTCATTGATATTATACTTATATTCGTCTAATACTGTTAAAAATTTAGATGGAAAAGGTTTCATAGCTCTTGCACAACAATCCACTTCTAAAGAGTCTTTGAAAATTTTCAATCTTTTTTTACCACTATTAGAAAATATAATAATTCTAAATCCCATATTTT
>JAQUGJ010000113.1:0-3242 GCA_028684255.1 Bacilli bacterium
GATTGAAAAAAGGGATGAATCAAATTTACTAATATTAGATAGAAAAACAGAAAAAATTAATCACCAAAAATTTAAAGATATAATTGATTACTTAGAACCCGGGGAAACCTTAGTATTAAATGATACTAAAGTAATACCAGCAAGATTACATGGAATAAAAGAAGACACTGAGGCTTATATTGAAGTATTGTTATTAAATGACATTAATGAAGATAATTGGAAGTGTTTAGTTAAACCTGCTAAAAGAGTGAAAGAAGGTACAGTTATTAAATTTAGTGATGACTTAAAAATGAAATGTATTAAAGTAGAAGATGAAGGTATTAGAATCTTTAAACTAATTTATAATGGTATTTTATATGAGATATTAGATAAACTAGGAGAAATGCCATTACCGCCATATATTCATGAAAAATTAGAAGAAAAAGATCGCTATCAAACCGTTTATGCTAAAAATATTGGAAGTGCTGCAGCTCCTACAGCTGGATTACATTTTACGGAAGAATTATTAAAAGAAATACAAAATAAAGGTATAAATATTGCCTATATAACTTTGCATGTAGGTCTTGGAACCTTTAGACCTGTAAGTGTAGAAGATATAAGTAACCATAAAATGCATAGTGAATTTTATATAATGGATAAAAAATGTGCTGACATTTTAAATAAAACAAAAAAAAATAACAAAAAAATATACAGTGTTGGAACTACATCTACAAGAACTTTAGAGACAATTATAAATTTATATAATGAATTTAAAGAAAGTAGTGGTTGGACCGATATTTTTATTTATCCAGGATATCATTTTAAGGCAATTGATGGTTTAATTACTAATTTTCATTTACCTAAATCAACCTTAATGATGCTAGTAAGTGCTTTTGCAAACAAAAAAATTATTATGAAAGCATATCAAGAAGCAATTGATAAAAAATACCGTTTTTTCTCTTTTGGGGATGCGATGTTGATAAAATGATTATAGTTATTTTAGGACCTACTGGAGTAGGTAAAACAAAATTGAGTATTGAACTTGCAAAAAAATTAAATGGCGAAATTATCAATGCTGATAGTACTCAAATATATCGCGGTTTAGATATAGCAACTGCTAAAATAAAAGAGGAAGAAAAAGAGGGTATTGTGCATCATTTGTTTGATATTAAAGATATAGAAGATGATTATTCTGTCTTTGATTATCAAAAAGATGCTAGATTAAAAATTGAAGAAATAAAGTCAAAAGGAAAAACAACTATCTTAGTAGGTGGTACTGGTCTATATATAAAAGCTTGTCTATATAATTACTCTTTTGAAGATGAAACTCCAAGACTTGATTATAGTAATTACAATAATGAAGAATTGTACCAAAAATTATTAGAGGTTGACCCTAATACTAAAGTACATAAAAACAACCGTCAAAGGGTAGAAAGATCTTTAAATTACTATAAAAATAATTTAAAACCAATAAGTGAAAAACAAAGTAACAATGAATTATTATATGATGCTATTTTTATTGGTTTAACAACCGATAGAACTAATTTATATAATATAATTAATAGTCGATTTGATCATATGTTAGATTCTGGTCTATTAGAAGAAGTAAAAAAAATCTATGAATCTAATATTAGAACTAAAGCTATTATGACTCCTATTGGTTATAAAGAAATGTTTCCTTATTTTGAAAATAAAGACACTTTAGAAAATTGTATAGAAAAATGTAAACAAAATAGTAGAAGATACGCTAAAAGACAATACACCTGGTTTAATAATCAAATGAATATTAATTGGTTTGAAGTTAATTTCACAAACTTTAATGAAACTGTTAATGATGTATTAAAATTTATCAACAAAAAAAACGATTAAATTAATCGTTTTTAATTACTATTTTTTTGTTTCTTTTTTCTTATTTAATAAGAATAAAGCGCCACCAACTATCACCACATTAAGAATTGAGGTGTACAAACTTCTTGTTGAATAAAAATCGTTTTGCTTGTCATCTAGTTTTGATCTGTCGTACATTTCTTGGCAATTGCTTTCGTAATCTACTATTTCATCGTATTTACCACAATATTGTAACTTATATTCATTATAAGTATATTTTGGTCCTTTTACTACTTTTTCAATTATGTTATAACCAGTAAACATTAAAGCTCCTAAAAACCATATTAATAAAATTCCATTTGTAATTTTTAAGATAATTTCTTTATCTTTGCTAAAAAGGTTCAATCTTTCACCTCCTTTACTATTTATTTAATTATATCAATAAATTTGTTAAAAATAAAGAAAAATAAAGAAATATAAAGAAAAATAACAACTTTAATTGTTATTTTTCTTTATATTCATCAATACAGGTAAAATAATTGGTTTTCTTCCTGTACGATCATAAATATATGGGGCTAAGTCTTGGATTATTGTCGATTTAATTTCGGTATAATTAATCGGCTTTTTCAAGCTTTTTTCAATAGCTTTTTTACTGATATTTTCTAATTCTAAAATAAGTTCAGTGTTATCATTTACTAATACAAAACCTCTAGTAGTAATATTAGGTCTACCAATTAATGTCATTTTTTCAGTATCAATATTTGCAATTACAACAACCACTCCATCATTGGCCATTGTTTTTCTTTCCCACATAACGGCATTGCTGACATCTCCAATACGATTACCATCAACATATACATTGCCAGCTTGAATAGTTCCTTCTTGTTTTACTTTTCCTTTAAACATTGACAATACATCACCATTGCCTAAAATAAAAGTATTTTCTTCAGGAATACCACAATCTATTGCTAAATCAGCATGTTTCTTAAGCATACGATATTCACCATGTACTGGCATAAAATATTTTGGTTTAAATAATCTAATCATTAATTTTAATTCTTCTTGACTACCATGACCACTTGTATGGATATCGCTTAATAAAGTATTGGTATAAACCTTAACACCTTTTAAATAAAGTTTATTAATAGTTCTAGAAATACTTAAAGCATTACCTGGTATTGCTGAAGAAGAGAATACTACCGTATCATTAGGTTGTAATTTAATTGATTTATGTGTACCATTAGCAATTCTACTTAAAGCTGCTAGAGGTTCACCTTGACTACCAGTACATAATAAACATACTTCGTGGGGTTTTAATCTATTAGCTTCTTCTGGTGACACAAATATCTCTTTATGATTTATATATCCACCAGCAATTGAAATATCTAAATTGTTTTGCATACTTCTTCCGAAGATAGCAATTTTACGATTATTTC
>JAQUGJ010000114.1:0-3194 GCA_028684255.1 Bacilli bacterium
CAAATGAAATTAGGTCGTCTTCTGATATTTTATTTATATATTGCTCAGCTTGCTCTTGTGTTAACCCAGCATCTTCCGCAAAATTTTGAACAATATCAGCTTGACTAACAGTAAAAATAGTACCACCCATAATTAATGTAACGGCTGTTTTAGTTATAATGTCTTTCATATTTTTATGTTTATTTTAATCTTTTTATTTTTTAACAAATAAACTATTTTTAATAATTCAAATTAATAAGTTATCTTGTTGCAATTATTAAGAAAATTATGATAACCATCGTCGCAACACCAACCACTATAACTTTTGCACTGATGAGCATTTTTGGGAACAATCACTTTTGTACAACCTCTACTATCTGGAACATAACCATAATCGCACGCGCATTCTATCTCCAAAGAATACATATTAATTTTTACCCCTTTTCCACAATAGTTACCAGCCAATAAAAAAATGATTCCGCCCAAAACAAAAAATATCGTAATAGATAATATCAATATTTTTAAAAACTTTTTAAGATTATGTTTAGTATTTTCTTTTTTTCCATAAACAACATATAAAAAACAATTAAAGTATAGAAATTGGAGAAATATTAAAAATAAATAAGGAATAATTGCATATAACAACAAATAACTTAAAGCTGAAAAAATAAAAACACCCTGATCTTTAAAAATTGTAAAAAAAATTAATAGCACACAATACCCTATCGCTAAAAGATAGAGAAAAAATAATAAATAATAAAATATACACAACAAGCGATGCCACCATTTTTTTTCTAACAAGTCTAAAAATTCTTTATCTACCTTTAATGGAAACGCAATATTTTTATTCATATTTTTATAAAAATAAAAACACCCAAATCAAGGGTGTTTCCATCATAATTAGTTATTAATAAATTACTTAATATCTTAATCATATTTTTTGTAATTTTAACCCGTCTCGCATAGCGCTCAAAGTGGCTGAGCTCTTCAAGTTAGAAATATTAAATCTCTAATACCTGCAAAGCTTTCTCAATCATTTTTATTTTTTCTTATTCTACGCTCTTCGTGCGTGTTTTTTGTTTCAACGGTCTAATTAAAACTTTCTAATATTTCTTTAATATCATTAAAAATAATAGGTTTATCCTTTAAGGCTATGTCAATATATGCTTCTTTTACTTTAATTTTATCCTCATTTAATACATCACTGCACAACTTAGAAAAAATTACCTTTCCTTGAAACTCATCTTTCCAACAATCATCTTTTAATGCTTTTTTTAATCTTTCTTTTTCGGAATCCATCCAAGTTTTAACATTAGCTTGAGAGATATCTCCCGAAAAAGAAGCGAGTGCTTCTGTTGTTGCAATAGAAAATTCCCCAATAATATCATCGCAACTTTTTTGATCAAGCGACTTAATTGTTGGAATATTAAAATTATGATTTGTAGCAATATATTCTTTTGTGTTTTGAAGTAAATTAAGCTTAACTTGTTCAGAAGCAATTCTTTTAAGTTCACTATCAATATATTGCTGTGTAATCTCCGGCTTAACACTTATAGTATAAAGTCTCTGTGCAACTTTAAATAAAATCTCTGCATCTAAAAAATAATTTTCTATGTGTCTCTTTTTTAAACATTTTATCTTCCCGGCATTTTCAAGAGTTGTTATCTGATTAGTAGATAAACCATCTCTATCGCGAATCATATACAAATTAATCCCAAAAATAGATTTTCTAATCTGCTTTTCAAATGCATTTAAAGCAATAATGTTTTCAACGGAACCAACTGGTATAATTTTTGCTTCAGGTAAATATTTTTGTGCTAAGGCGTGATACACAAGTCTATCAATGCTTGAATCCTCTCCTTCAACGAATACTAACTTTTTCCCTACGGCAAATAATCCCAAATTTTCACCAATCAAATCAACTAATTCTTTGTGACTATGATTTAAATCGCTTAGCCTATGTGCTTGATTTGATCCACTCTGTTCAGAATCTATAAAATAAACATTACCTGTTGAATAATATGTTGAAATTAAATCTGCCGAATGTGTTAAAAATATAAACTGATTAGAATGACCACCAACAAACTTAAGAGCTTCTACTAATTTAAATGTAAGAGTTGGATGCAAGTGTAGTTCGGGTTCATCAACAATAATTACCGAATCTCTAATCTCTTTTCTTGCTACATCAAAAAGTACTTTAATAACCTCTTGCTCTCCAGAGCTTAAAGAACTAAAGGGTAACGTTACTCCTAAATTATCTTTATATTTAAATTCACTAGGTGATGCTGGATTTATATCAAGAAGTTCTTTTTCAGGAAAAATAATTTGAAAGATATCTTTATATTTTTTAAAAGGATCTGGAAACTTTTCTTTAATTTTTTCTATGGTATCACTATTAGAACCATGACGAACCTCCTCTGCTAATTTATTTTGATAAGCAGCTAACTTTTTATGAATATAATTCATAAAATCCTGCCACCTATTAGTAAAATTTTGACAATAAAAAGTACTTGGAGTTTCCACTTCATCATCAGGATCAGCAACTTGCCAACCAATCGGTTGGTATCTAGTTGTTTCTATGTTTCGTTGCGAATCTATCTGAACAAGAGACCCTATATATTGACCACGTCCAAAACGACGTTTATTCATATACTCCATTAAAATAGGATTTTGAACCCCTTGCTTAACAATTAAAGTATCTGCCTGAAAATCTTCTTTCTCTTTTTCTCTTGTTGCAAGTAAAGAAATTGACATCTGATTTCCACCTTGAAAAGTGTTTACAATAGCCCCTTTTAATCTACTTTTTCCAGACCCATTTGCACCTGCAATAATTACAATATCTCCAAGATTTTCTAATTTAAAATTTTTTATTGGTGGAAAGTCTTTAATTTCTAATGATGAAATTTTCATAATTCATACATTTAATAAAAACACCCAAATCAAAGGGTGTTTCCATCGTATTTAGTTGCTAATAAATTGTTTATTATCCTAATCATTATCTTCTTTATCTTCTAGCTTATCTTTTAGTATCTCAATTTGTCTTTGATGGTCTGCTAATTCAGCTACAAATCCAACAATTAAACATGCTACAGCAATTGCTGGCTGGTGTGAAAATAACGATACCACAATAAAAATTAATATTATAAAATCAAATACTAAATTCATATTATAAAATTTTATTACAACGCGTCTCGCATAGCGCTCAAAGTGGCTGT
>JAQUGJ010000001.1:0-49954 GCA_028684255.1 Bacilli bacterium
TCTGAAAATCTTAAATGTCCTAAAGTAATACCTCCCGATTTTTTAGAATCATATTGGAAGTATCCTTGAGCATATTTTGATGTATAATTTCCAATTAATTTTATTATTGATTTAGAAGCACTTACCATTCCGTCGCTTCCATAACCATAAATTAAAAATTCAAGTGAATCACTGATTTTATATTCTTTATCAAGTTTTAAACTTAAATGGGTTACATCATCTTCTATTCCAATTGTAAAGTTGTTAACCGGATTAGTTTTTAACATATCATAAACAGCTTTTATTTGTGCTGGATTTGTATCTTTTGAAGATAATCCATATCGACCACCATATACTTCAATTTCTTTATCTTTTAAAGAGGCTACTATATCTAAATAAAGAGGTTCTCCTATTGATCCAGATTCTTTAGTACGATCTAAAACTGCTATTTTTTTAACTGTATTAGGAATTACATTTATTAAATATTCTTTGGAGAAAGGTCTATATAAATGTACTTCAATAAGACCGATTTCGCTTTTTTCATAATCAATCACCGTTTTTATTGTTTCACAAACAGAACCCATTGCTACTATTACATATTTTGCATTTGGATTCCCATAGTAGTTAAATGGTTTATAATCTGTTTTAGCAATTGTATTAATTTTTTCCATATAATTATTTACTATATGAGTAACATTATCATAATCTTTATTTCTTGATTCTGTTACTTGAAAATAAATATCATCATTTTGGGCTGTACCTTTAGTTACTGGATTTAAAGGATTTAAAGCTCTTTTACGAAAGTTAGAAACTGCTTCTTTATCTAGAAGTTCCTCAAGATCGGATTTTTCTAACATATCTATTTTATTAATTTCATGACTAGTTCTAAAACCATCAAAGAAATGTAAGAACGGTAAACTAGATTTTATTGCTGACAAATGTGCTACTGCCGCTAAATGGGCGGCATCTTGAACTGAAGAAGATGCAAGTAAACAAAATCCAGTTTGTCTTGCTGCATATATGTCTTGATGATCTCCAAATATACTAAGTGCATGAGTTGATAAACTTCTAGCAGCCACATGCAATACGCCTGGTAACAATTCTCCTGCCATTTTATACATATTAGGAATCATTAATAATAATCCTTGGCTAGCAGTAAAAGTAGTTGTCAATAATCCTGTTTGCAAAGAACCATGAATCATTCCAGCGGCTCCCGCTTCAGATTGCATTTCAACTACCTTTACTTTATCTTCAAATAAATTTAATAATCCCTCATTACTCCAAGAATCTACTAATTCTGCCATCGTACTAGATGGAGTTATTGGATAGATACCCGCTACTTCAGTAAACATATATGCAACTTTTGCACATGCTTCATTTCCATCAACTGTTATCTTTTTCATATTTCCTCCTATTAAAAATTATTGTATTTTGTTTTTTCAAATTCACTTAATTCTCTTATTCTTTTAGCAATTCCTTCAAAATTTTTATGTAACATATAACTCTTAAATGTTTCTTGTTCTTCTTTTGCCAATACTATTGGAAATAAATTATTTTTTAATAATTCATAATTAATAATAAAAGTAATTGTTTTAAATATTTCTTTTTCAAACAGACGATTAAAAGTTATATCATTATAAAGATACCCTAATTTATGGTGTATACTTATATTTTTACCATTATAAGAGTTAATTATTTCATCTAATTGTTCATCTACTGTTTTTAAATTAGATTTGAAAAACATTCCTTCTTTTTCTATTACTTGATATATTTTTTTGTCAGTTAAAAGTCTATTTACTTCATAAATAAATTCTTTATCTAATGGTTTATTATTCCTAGATTCTTTTAAAATATAATCAAAAGTTATATACGTATTAATAATTTCGTATAGATCATTACTTTTATATAATTTATAACTAAACTTTTCTCTGTCAAACAATAAAGCATAGATTTCAACACTATTTAAATTATTTAAAGATAGTTTTCCTAATTCCAAACAAAGTCTGACAGTATAATCCTTCAAATACTCTTTTTTATTTAATATGGATTCTAAAGCATTATTCACTTGATCACCTTCTTTATTTGTTCTTCATAGTCGTCACTATTAGTAATAAAACTCCCAATTACTAAGATATCTGCATCTTTACAATAATCAACAGTTTCATCATTAATACCACCATCTACTTCAATCAAAAAATTATATTTTTTTTGTTGTTCTTTTAATTTACTTATTTTTTCACTTGTGGTTTTAATAAATTTTTGTCCACCTGCTCCAGGTTCGACACTCATTAATAGAACTAAATCTAAATATTTTAAATATGGTTCCAATTTACTTATTTCAGTATTTGGTTTTATTGAAAAACCGACTTTTATATTTTTAGATTTGATATAATCAATAACTTCTATGGGATTTTGGAGTGCCTCTAAATGTACAGTTATAAAATGTGGATTTAAAGTAGCAAAGGAATCGATATATTTATATATATCTTTTACCATAAGATGAACATCTTTTGGTTTTGTTGTTCCTTCTAATATTTTACTTACTTCTTTAATATCCCAAGTTTTATTAGATACAAATTCACCATCCATTATATCGACATGAAGATAGTCAATACTTGTATTATCTAATTTTCTTACATTTTCTTTTATGTTTTCAGTGATTGATAAAAAAGATACTGCTATTTTCATGTTCCCTCCTATTTATTTATAAACTTTAGATAATTGTTATATCTACTTATTAAAATTTCTTTATTATTTACTTTCTCTTTGATTATACAATGATCTTCTTTAATATGATTACAATCTCTATATTTACACTCATCACGATATAGATTAAATTCAACAAAATTATCCCTTATTTGTTCATTTGTTAAAATATTTATATCGATTGCTGAAAAACCCGGTGTATCGGCAACCCATCCTTTGCATACGTTTAATAATTCAGTATGTCTAGTAGTATGTTTCCCTCTTCCGAGCGTTAAAGAAATTTCATTGGTTTTTAAATTTAAATTTTCATCTAACTTATTTAACAAAGTACTTTTTCCACTGCCACTTTGACCAGTAAAAACAGTTATTTTGTTTTCTAATATTTCTTTTATTTTATCCAATTCATTATTAAAGAATACTTTATATCCTATTTTTTGATAGTAATTTTTGTATATTTCGATTTCCTTTAATTCTTTTTCATTCAAAAGATCTGTTTTCGACATACAAATTATTGGTAGTATATTGTTATATTCAATAATTACTAATAGTTTATCCAATAAATTAGTATCAAAATCAGGATTTTTAGTACTAACTAATATTATTACTTGGTCAATGTTTACAACAGGTGGCCTTGTTAATTCGTTTTTACGCGGTAATATTTCTAAAATATATTGATTTTCAACATCTATTTTGACAATATCTCCCACTAAAGGTGTTTGATTTTGATTTCTAAATTTTCCTCTAGGTTTACAAACATACTTTTTATCCTCTACCAACACTGTATAATCATTACTAATGTTTTTTATTATCTTACCAATCATTATTCCTCTTCTTCAACCACTAATACTGCTTTTGCAATAACTATTCTTAAAGAAGCTTTAGCAACAACAGCAGCTCCTGGACTTCTATTTTGGCTAATAATTTTACCTGGTGTATATTCTGATGTTTCAACATAGTCAAAAGTACATACTAAACTATATTGAGTACAAAAATCTTTAATATCACTTTCACTATAGTTTTCTGCCTTAAAGTCGGGATATTCTGTTATTATATTTGGAATATATAAAGTAATTGTATCACCCTCTGAAAGGTATGTTCCCTTTTCAGGAGATTGTTCTAAAATGTCAGATTCTTTTTTATTACTATCTTTTGAAACATCTTGTTTTTTTGTTAAAACATATAGACCTTTTTCTTCGAGCATCCCTTTTACTTCATAGTAATTTCCACCAACATAATTATCGATTAAAATCTTATTATCTCCTAATGACACTATTAATTTTATTTCAGTTCCTTGTTTTCTAACTGATCCAAATACAGGTGTGGTTTTTACTACTAATCCTTCTTCAATATCAGTACTATTAGCCTCACCATATTCTGTACTTATTTCAAAACCTAAATCTTTTAATTTTTTTTCGGCTTCTAAAACTGTTAATCCTGATACATCAGGAATTGGATTTTCTTTTACTTTTGTTACTTTGGGTAATATGATAGCAAAAACTAATAAGATAACTGCCATAAGTAAGCAGATAGTTCCTGTTATCCAAATTAATGTGTTAAGAACTGTTTTTTCTTTTTTAGTTGTTTTTACCAAAGTATCACTCTCTTCTAATACTTGTTTTTCTTTTATATCCTTTACTGCTTTTAATTTTTTTGTTTCTTCTAAGTCATTTTCAGGGTGCTTATGAACTATCCTTTTTTCATTAGCTCTTTCTTCGTCTAATGCTGTACTTATATCGTCGTGCATCTCCATTGCGTTGGCATATCTATTTTTAGGATTTTTAGCAGTTGCTTTTAAAATAATGTTTTCTAATGATTGTGGTAGTTCTGGATTTGACTTAGAAATACTAGGAATAGGTTCTTTTAATTGTTTAATTGCTATTTCGACAGCATTGTCACCTTTAAAAGGAACCTTTCCAGTAATTAATTCATACATCAATATTCCAAGTGAATATATATCGCTTCTTATTGTTGAACCACTACCGTTTGCTTGTTCTGGTGGTAGATAATGAACTGATCCCATCACTGAGTTAGTTTGTGTTAATTCATTAGCATTTATTGCTAAAGCAATTCCAAAATCAGTTATTTTTACTATACCATCATCTAATATCATAACATTTTGTGGTTTAATATCACGATGTATTATATAACTTTCATGAGCACAAGCAATTGCGCTGGTTAGTTGTAACATGATATCTATTACTTCTGGTAAAGTTAAAGCACCTCTTTTTTTAATTAAGTTCTTTAATGTTTTACCATCAATAAATTCCATAACGATAAAGTAATTTCCATCATCTTCTCCAACGTCATACATTTCAACTATATTAGGGTGTGATAAAGAAGACGCTGATATTGCTTCTCTTTGAAATTTTTTAACGAATTTTTCATCATCCGCTAAATCACCTCTTAAAATTTTAACAGCAACGTTTCGATCTAAAATAGTGTCATACGCTAAATAAACATTAGCCATCCCACCTTCACCAATCGTTCTAATTATCTGATAGCGATCATTTATTTTCTGACCTTTTATCACCATTATTTTTCACCTCTCATATCAAGTAATGCAACCGATATATTATCGTTTCCTCCTCGGTTATTACTTTTTTGAATTAATTTTTGTAATTTTTCATCTACTGGTTTTTTTTCGTTTATAACCTTTTCTATTGTCTCATCATCTAACATATTTGTTAAACCATCGCTACAAAGCATTATTCCTTGAATTTCATCATCAACATCGAAAATATCCATTTCTACTTGTGTATTTGTACCTAAAGCTCGCATTAAAATGTTTTTTCTTGGATGTTCTTGTGCTTCTTCTTTAGTTAATTTTCCAGATTTATACAATAAATTTACTAATGTGTGATCTTCTGTTATCTTATGTAATCTATTATTTCTGATTACATATCCAGAACTATCACCAATATTTCCAAAAATTAAGAAATTTTTTGTATAAATTGCCATAACCAGAGTAGTTCCCATTCCAGTGCTCTCTTTATGTTCATTAGTATATTTATAGATTGCCGAATTAGCCTCACTTACTATTTCTTTGAGCCAATTCATAGTATCTTCTTTATCTCCAATACTTCCCATTGATTCAAATCTTTTGCCAATTTGACTAACGACAATATTTGCAGCTATTTCACCACCGCGATGACCACCCATACCGTCTGCAACAATCATTAATATTTCATAGTTTTTATTTTTGACAACTAAAACACTATCTTCATTATGATCTCTTACTTTTCCTGGATCTGTTAAATAAAAATATTCCATTTTTTCACTCCTTAGAATTTGAACGAAGTTGACCACAGGCAGCACTAACTTTTGATCCAAATTCCCTTCTTACGGTAACTTGTATCTTATTTTTTTTCAGTGTGTCGTAGAATTCCATTACTTTATCACTTTTTTTGAATTTATTTTTTGTTTCATTATAAGGAATTAAATTAACGTAACAATTTAACCCTCTTAATAATTTTGATAGCTCTAAAGCACTCTCATAACTATCATTTACATCCTTTAATAAAATGTATTCAAATGTTATTCTTCTATTAGTTGTTTCTATATACCTTTTTATAGTACCAATTAAGTTATTTATATTATAAACCTTGTTAATTGGCATTAGCGAAGATCTAAGTTCGTCATTAGCAGCATGTAGGCTAATAGCTAAATTAACTTGTTTGTTAATCTCCATAAATTTAATTATTTTAGGTGTAATACCACAAGTAGAAACAGTAATATGTCTACTTCCAATATTTATCCCTTTTGGATGATTGATTATTTCAATAAACTTCATTACGTTTTCAAAGTTATCAAAAGGTTCACCTATTCCCATAAGAACAAGATGAGTAATTTTTATCCCAAGGTCTTTTTCAATCACTAAGATTTGATTTATCATTTCACTTGCTTCAAGATCTCTTATTTTCTTTAGTTTGCCACTTTCACAAAAAGCACAGTTCATATTACAACCTATTTGAGTTGATATACATAAGCTGTTACCATAATTATGAAACATTAAAACTGCTTCAATTGTATTATCATCATTTAAATTTAATAAGTATTTTTTAACATCAGCATCTTCTTCTTTTTTTAATACACTCATATTATTAAATTCGAAATTAGTATTTAAAAAATCTATTAACTCTTTTTTTAAATTAGTCATCTCTTCAAAAGATGATACCCTTTTTTGATATAACCAATCATAAATTTGACTTGCGTTATATTTTTTAAAATTGTTTTCTATTAATATTTTTTCTAATTCTTCTAGTTTATAATTATATATATTTTTCATATTCCACCTATTTTCATTATATCAAAAATATATTGAAATTGATATATATTATTACAAAAAAAAAGACCGCTATCAGTCTTGAAATTATAATACCGTACAAATAACTATAAAAATAATCCCTAAAATCATTGTCAGTCTTGTAATGAAAAGTTCCCCGCCTCTTTCTTTACGATTTGCAAATAAACTATCATTACCACCAGATATTATATTTGAAGCTCCTTCTGTTTTACCACCTTGTAACAAAAAGATTGCTATTAACAATATTGATACTATATTTAATACTATATGTAAAAAAGTTTCCATTTTTCACCTCTCACACTTAATAATTTATCATATTTTTAAATGAAAATCAATTATTTATGGTACTTTCTATAAATAATTTAAAAATTTCATTACTTTTAACATCATTTTGTGCTAAAACTTCGGGATGCCATTGTACTCCTAAAGCAAATTTTTTATTAGGATTTTCAATTGCCTCTATTATTCCATCTTCTGAATATGCTGATATTTTAAACTCATTTGTTTTAAGTATATGATAATTATGAACACTGTTTACCATTACTTTTTCAGTTTGGTATATTTTTTGCAATAAAGAATTTTCTTCAATATTTATGTGATGAACTTGAGCTACTCCTCTTTGACGATGATTTATTTCAGTTTCATTTCTTTCAACTTTTTGAGGACTTTGTTCTTTCTTAACATTATCAACATATGCCATTAATTGCATGCCCATACAGATTCCTAACAAAGGAATATCTTTTTCTAGAGAATAACGACAAATTACTTCATCATATTCAAACCATTTTTCTCCACCCGGCATTATTATACCATCGCATTTATCAACTATTGTATATAGGTATTCAATTTGTTCTTGTATTAATCTATCTGCTTGTGATGGTACAGTTTCACTATAATTTATATCTTGGGGAGGCAATATTAATATCGGAATTCCCCCATTATTGATAACAATTTTACGATAATTTTCATAAGTGTATAAAAAACTTCCAATTTCATCTTTATCACTTCTTGCTACTATCCCAATTATTGGTTTCATATCTCACCTACTTTGGTTCTATTTCATATGTAAATTGATTTGATAAGTCAATATGATCTATAACCTCTTTTATCTCATCAATGGTTACATTTTTAATTATATCTATTTCATTTTCGTATATATTGTTATAATTTGTCTTGTTCTCAACAATTCTATAATTTATCCCGGGAACATTATCGTAGACTTTAATTATTGCACTGATGGCTGCTTTTTTCTTTCGTTCTAATTCTGATGCTGTTATATTTAAATCTTTTAGTTCATTGTTTATTTTTTTAAATAATTCTTTACTATTTTCACTTTCAGATATTACTAACATTATAATGTGTTTCTTCATATCTAAAGAAGCAATATAAAGAGGTTCTGTAATAATTTTTTCGTCTCTTAATTGTTCGCTTAAAATTGATGTTGATCCTAATTTTAGTTCAAAAATATTATTAATTATAAATAATAGCTTTAATCTATCCATATTTTTTAATTTTTCTACATTTATCTTATAACCAATTTCAACTTTAGGGATTGTTACATTCATTTTTATCTTTAAAGATTTTTTTGCTACTTTATCTTTTTCATTATATTGTTTAAATTTTACTTTTTGGGCCATATTTAAGTTTCTTTGTGTTTGATTTTCTTTAATTAAATCCATTGTTTTATCAGGATCAATATTTCCAGATATTACAATAAACATATTAGAAGGATGATAAAAAGTGTTATAACACCTGTATAAATCTTCTTTTGTAATACTATTTATACTTTCTTTAGTTCCTATCAAAGATTTTTTATAAGACAATTCATTAAAAATAATTGCTAGTGTATCTAAATACATTCTATTATAAGGACTATCATTGATCATATTTAACTCTTGAATTATGATCCCTTTTTCTTTTTCAACGTTTTCTTCAGTAAAATAAGGATTTTGAACATAGTCTAATAAACATTTTAAATTTTCTTCAAAGAAATCTGGACCACTAAAAAGATAAGAGGTTCTTTCATAACTAGTATTAGCATTTGCATTAGTACCATTTTCCGCAAAGAAAGAAAAAATGTTTTTGCCATCTTCTTCTTCAAACATTTTGTGTTCTAAAAAATGCGCTATTCCTGCTGGAAACTCAACCATTTTATTCTCACCAATAGGAACAAATTCGATATCTTTACCACCAAATTTTGTGTTATAGGTTGCATATATATTGTTACCTTTTTTTGGTATCAAATATACTTCTAGTCCATTTTCCAATTTTTCATAATGAACAATTAAGTCAATTAGAGGTATCTTCTTCATTCGAACCTCCTTCTAATAAGAATATTGTATCTAAGTTTATCTTTTTACTAAAATTCACAATCATACTTTTTGTTACTTTTAATATCTCTTTTTTTCTTAATTCTAATAAATCAAAATTTAAATACTCATATGAGGCATATAAGTTTATAATTGCACTTATCGAATCTTCTAATTCTTTAAATGAACTTAAATAAGTTTTTTTTCCTGCTTCAATATCCTCATCTTTAAAATTTCCTAAAGTCATATCTTTTAACACTTGTTTTATTATTTTAGTGGCTTTCTTATATTGATTAGCATCTATACCAGCTGTTATCATCATAGTGTTATTAACAACTGATATTGAAGAACTTATTCCATAACATAAAGAATTTTTTTCCCTTACTTCTTTAAATAACTTAGAATCTGCTCCACCACCTAATATATAATTATATATTATTGAAACATATTTTTTTTCAAAATCCGTTAATTTATCTAATTTAAATCCAAGTACTAAAGTAGATTGTTCATAATCTTTTTTTTCTTTTATTGTCCTAGATTTTGTTTTAATTTTTTGATGTTCAAAATAATGAGGTTCGCTTTGTTTTTTAACGGTGTTTATCATTAAATATTTATCGAATACATCCTTAAATACTTTTTGATCAAAATCACCAATAACAAAAATATCGACAATATCCTTTTTAATAACCTCTTTATAATATTCATATATATCTTTTTCGTCTAATTTTTTTAAATCCTCTAAATAACCAACACTTTTATAAGATAATATACCACCCTTATTCATTTCTGATAAACAGCGATATTTACTATATACAGTTGGATTATCATCAAATTGTTTTATATCATTTTCAAGTACGTTTTTTGCATTATTAAATGTTTTTTTATCGAACTTATTATCAACTACATTTGGATTAAATATAAACTCTAAAAAAAACTTTAAAGATTCTTCTAAATTATTTGGTTCTGTATATTTATCGTTTAGAAAAAATGCATTAAAGCTCATAATATTATATTTTCCTGACATTGTTGTATTCACCCCGAAGCCTACGTCATATAATTCTTCTCTTCTTATATCGACTAATCTCCTTGTTGGGTAATTTTTAGTTGATTCAAATAATATATTTACCAATAAATTTCTTTTAGTTATTTCTTCTTTAGTAAGTTTTTGTTTGAAATTAATTCTAATTCCAACATTTTTAAAACGATCTGTTTTGACAAAGTGAACATTATATGCCAGTGTATTGTCTTTTCGATAGTTCATATATTCCCTTCTAGATTGCTTTTAGCGCTAGTACGATCATTTCATTAAAAGCTGTTTGTCTTTCTTCAACTGTAGCTTTAGCATTTGTTATAAAATTATCAGATACAGTTAAAATACAGGCTGCTTTTTTACCTAAAACATTAGCATTATGAAAGAGTGCAAAACTTTCCATTTCAACTCCTAAGCAATCATATTTAGATACTAGATCTAAATAATTATCTTTCTCTTGATAGAATACTTCACTTGAATAAATTAATCCTTCATTCAATTTAACATTATTATCTTGTGCAATTTCTTTTATTTTATTATTTAATTGTAATGATGGTTTTAATATATTATCTTTACAACCATTTTGTATTAGAGCGTAATTTGACTCTGAATAACTTTTATCTACTAGTATTAAACTATATAAATCTAATTCCTTTTTATATGAACCACAACTACCAACTCTTATGATGTTTTCGACATTATAAAATTTAAATAATTCATAAGAATATATTCCTATACTAGAAATACCCATTCCCGAACCCATAACAGTTACCTTTTTATCTTTATAATAACCAGTATAGGCATACATATTACGTACACTATTAACCAACTTATAGTCAGTTAAATATGTTTCGGCAATGTATTTAGCACGCAGAGGATCACCCGGCATGATAACGTTAGGCGCTATATCTTCTATCTTAGCTTCAATATGTGGAGTCATTGTCTTTTTCCTTTTGATTTAATTAAGATAAATCCTCCAATAGCTATTAACGCGACAAAAGGAATCATATAATAATAGTAATTACTTTTTTCAATCGGTATAACAACATTATCACTATTTTCAATTACTTCTGTTACCTTTTCTAGTTCTAATTTTGTAGTATAGCATATATATGTATCGTCTAACTCATAATCACATAAGTTAAATTCTACTTCTTCTTCAATATCGTTTTCTTTAACATATACTTTTAAACCATTTTCATTTTTAATAGTTAAAGAATTATCATTTAATACATAGTCTTTGATTACATAATAAGTTGTTACACTACTATCTACTTTTATTTTTAATTCACTTATTGTACCACCCGTTAGTTTTAATGTTCCACGATTAAAATCAACTTTTGTTTTTTCCCCTACTATAAAGTTACCATATTGATTGTTTATTTCCTCTTTTTTATCAGTCCATAAAGACACTCTTTCAAAACCTTCGGTAATATAATACAATTTAGTATTTCCTTTATTTGTAAGTTCTACAGACACATCATAATCAGCGGCACTAACTATAGGTAGCATTAATGCCATTAAAATTAAACCAAATATCTTTTTCATATTACACCTCATTATAATAATATCATATTTTATTCTATTTTTATAGGTAATTTTATAATTTAAACATTCATTAGATTTACCTATATTTTTTAAAGTACTTCTTTTAAATATTGTCCAGTATAACTTTTTTTATTTTTTATAACTTGTTCTGGTGTTCCAGTCGTGACTATTTCACCACCGTTATCTCCACCTTCTGGACCTAAATCTATAATATAATCGGCAATTTTAATTACATCTAGATTATGTTCAATTACAACAACGGTATCTCCATTTTCTACTATTCGATTTAAAATAACAAGCAATTTTTTTATATCCGCACTATGAAGACCAGTAGTAGGTTCATCTAATATAAACAAACTTTTTCCAGTTGGTTTTTTTTGCAATTCTTTTGCTAATTTAACACGTGCTGCTTCTCCTCCACTTAAGGTTGGGGCGCTTTGTCCTAATTTGACATAAGATAATCCCACATCCATTAGCATTTGTAATGCTTGTTTTACTTTTGGAACATTCTCAAAAAAAGTATTTGCTTCTTCAACGCGCATTTCTAATACATCATAAATGCTTTTACCTTTATATTTAATTTGCAAAGTCTCACCATTATATCTTGTCCCCTTACATACCTCACAAAGAACATATACATCTGGAAGAAAATGCATCTCAATTTTTTTAACACCATCTCCCCAACAAGCCTCACAACGACCGCCTTTGACATTAAAACTAAATCTACCTTTATCATATCCACGTATTTTTGACTCTTTTGTTTGAACAAAGACATCTCTTATATGATCAAAAACGCCAGTATATGTCGCTGGATTACTTCTAGGTGTTCGGCCAATTGGAGATTGCGATATCTCAACAACTTTATCGATATTTTCAAGTCCCTTTATTTCATTATGTTTACCAATTTTCCATTTTGAACGATACAAATTATTGGCAACGGCTTTATATAATATTTCGTTTACTAAAGATGATTTACCACTACCACTTACACCAGTAATACAAGTAAATGTTCCCAATGGAAATTTAACATTTATATTTTTAAGATTATTCTCTTTAGCACCCTTTATTTCAAGGAAAAGACCATTACCTTTTCTTCTTGTTTTTGGAACCTCAATTTTTTCTTTACCGGTTAAATATTTAGCAGTGATACTATTTTCACATTTCATAACTTCTTCTGGTGTTCCAACAGCTACAATATAACCTCCATGACTACCAGCCTCTGGACCGATATCTACTAAAAAGTCAGCCGCTAACATTGTTTCAGTATCATGTTCGACAACAATTAAAGTGTTTCCTAAATCTCTCATCTCTAATAAAGAGTTGATTAATTTTTGATTATCTCTTTGATGAAGTCCAATACTAGGTTCATCTAATACATAGAGTACTCCAGTCAATCTAGAACCAATCTGAGTTGCTAATCTAATTCTCTGTGCTTCCCCTCCACTTAGGGTTCCAGCATTTCGCGCTAAAGTTAAATATTCTAAACCAACATTAATTAAAAAATTTAAACGTGATTCTAATTCTTTAATTACTAAATTTGAAATTTCTTTTTGTTCTTTTGTAAGTTTTAAGTTTGTTAGAAATTTATGAAAATCTCGTATACTTAAAAGAGTAACATCATAGATATTTTTTCCGTTTATTAAAACTGAAAGTACTGCATCATTAAGTCTGGCACCTTTACAGGTTGGACATGTCAACTCAGTCATGTACTTTTCTATCCACTCCCTAATCCAAGTACTTTTTGTTTCAATGTACCTTCTTTCAAGATTAGCAATGATTCCTTCATAGTTGGATTTTGTAGTTCTTGAACCGCTTTTTGATGTGTATTTAAAGTCAATAATGTCATCTGTACCATATAGAATTATATTTAATTTTTTTCTACTTAATGATTTTATTGGAGTATCCATATCTATCTTGTAAACTTTACAAACTGTTGATAGAGCTGTATACGTTGTGTTAGTTTGATCATTGTTAATTGCAACTATGGCTCCCTCATTAATTGATAAGTTTTTATTAGGTATTATTAAATCTTCATCTATTTTTAATTTGATTCCAAGACCATTACAATCTGCACATGCTCCATAAGGGGCATTAAAAGAAAACATTCTTGGCTCTAATTCTGGTAATGAAAAATCACAATTTGGACATGCATATTTTTCACTCATAACAATTTCTTCATAACCCATGACATCAATAACAACTTTTCCGTTTGCAAGTGAAGCAGCAGTTTCGATTGCCTCATATAACCTACTTCTTATTTCATCTTTAATTATTAATCTATCAATTACGATACTAATTTTATGTTTTATGTTTTTTTCTAATTTAATTTCTTCTTCTAAATCATATTCATTATCATCGACAATAACTCGAACAAAACCTTCTTTTTTTAAATCCTGTAAATATTCTTTAAAGGTTCCTTTTTCACCATAAACAACAGGGCTTAATATTCGAATTTTAGTATTATTTTCTAGTTTTAAAACTTGATTTGTCATCTCTTCAATACTTTGACTAGTAATTGGTTTATTATGAACAGGACAATAAGGAATCCCTATTCTAGCATATAACAATCTTAAATAATCGTATATTTCCGTTACTGTACCAACAGTACTTCTTGGATTCTTATTAGTTGTTTTTTGGTCGATACTTATTGCTGGACTTAAACCTTCAATTGAATCAACATCTGGTTTTTCTGATCCACCTAAAAACTGTCTAGCATATGCGCTTAGACTTTCTATATATCTTCTTTGTCCTTCAGCATATATAGTATCAAACGCTAAAGAAGATTTACCACTACCACTAACGCCAGTCATTACAATTAGTTTGTTTTTTGGTAAAACTATATCAATATTTTTTAAATTATTTTCTCTTGCACCTTTTATTATTATTTCGTTCATAAATCACCTTACATAAATATTATAGCACAAAACAAGATTAATATTATTGAAAAAAAAGAGAGTTTAAAGTTTATTCTATCTCTTTTTTATCCATTTCTACTTGGTGTATTGTATTGAACTTTTTAGTAATCTTTTCAGTTGTCGTATGAATGTCTTTAACATCCTTACTTACTGTTTCGATACTACGATATAATTTATCCCAACGGTTTTTATATCTAGAAAAATCATCACTTAAAGCGTTTAATTCTCTATGAATTACAGTTGCGTATTTATCTCTTTCAATATTCTTAATTATTACTTGAATTGTTGTTAAAGTGCTTATCAAAGTTGTTGGTGATGTTAACCATACCCTTTTCTTATTACCATAATCAAGAAGTTCAATATGATATGCATTTATTTCTGCAAAAATAGCTTCTGCCGGTAAAAACATAATTGCTTGTTCACTTGTAACACCAGGAATTATATATTTAGAACTAATATCATCAATATGTTTTTTAACATCTTGTTTAAATAATTTTTCAGCATTTAATCTAACAATTTCCGAATTTTTCTTATCTACCATTTCTTGGTAATGCTCGAGTGGAAATTTAGAATCAATTGCAATTACTCCTAATGGTTCTGGCGCGAATAAAACGCAGTCAACTAATGTACCATTACTGAATTTGTATTGCATTCTATATAATGTATCATTATTTCCAAAAACATTAGACATAATATGTTTTAAATTAACTTCACCAAAGGTTCCTCTTGCTTTCTTATCTGTTAATACATTTTGCAATGAAACAATATCATATGATAAACTATCTATCTTCTTCTGAGCTTCGTCGATCTTTGTTAATCTTTCAATTACAGAATTAAATGTCTTGTTTGTTCTTTCAAAATTTACATCTAATTTTTCATTTACCATATCATTGATTTGTGTTAATTTTTTATCAATTATTTGAATTAGTTTAGAAAAATCCTCACTTATATCTCTACTGATACCGGTTTTAAATTCTCCCAATTCCTTTACTGTCGACATTTCTACTTTCCCTAATCGCTCAGTAATGTTCGATTCATTTACCCCTCTTGTTAATAATATTGAAGCTAGAGCTATAACTATTATCAAGATTAAAATTAATAGTACTATTATTAAAATTTCCATAAATCACCTCAATCTAAATTATATTTTTTATTTACAAAATAAGATACAATATAAGCTCCTAATAGCAATATAACTATTTTAATTAAAACTTTATAATCTGAAATGCTTTCTATTAAGGTTGTTCCAATGTATCCCCAGAAAAAAATTATTGATATTTTAGCAATCAACATTGCTAATATAAATTTTTTAAAACTCATTTTGGATAAACCTGCTGCAATATTAATTGTGAATGCTGGTGTAAAAGGTAATGCTGTAACAATAACTAAAAGGCTGAATTTTACACTAGACATTTTTTTCATCAAATCACTATATTTTGTTGAATTAAGATTCTTATATAAACGTTTACTAAGTCCTTTCCTAAAAAGCCAAAAAGATATAGCACAACCTATAACAGTTCCAATCCAAGAAACAACAAATCCTAAGGCATTTCCCATTACTAATGTATTAATCGCAATAAAAACTGCCAATGGTAATATTGGTAATATAGATTCAACGATGACAATAATTAATCCCATCAATATCGATATTATTATATTATCATTTACAATTATATTCTTTAAAAAAAGTACTATTTGTTCTAATGTTTCTTGCATTTCGTCACCTATTATAATTATATCACAATAACAAAACAAGGTATATAAAATACCTTATTTTTCCAATATCCAACTTTCGTATCCCCCTAAAACATTAACAGCTTTATACCCTAACGAGTTTAAGAAAAGACACATTTTATAACTTCTTATACCTTTTTGACAATATATATAATATTTTTTATTTCTATCTAAATATTTATTTGGATTACTAATTAATAAATTACTTTCAATATTCTTTGAATTCGGAATATGATTATTATTATAACTAATCGGAGTTCTGATATCAATAACATGTACTTTATCACCCATTTTTAATAAATCAGTGACGCTGATATTTGTTACCATTAAACCACCTAGTACATTATATGCAAATAAATATTATGATAAAGTGCATTTAACTATTAAACATCGTCATTAAAGAAATCATCAAAGAATTGATCATCAGTAATAAGGTTCTTATTATCCGACTTTTTATTTTCTTCATCTGGTATTTCAATTGGTTTAGGTTTTTCTTCAATAAAACCAGGTAATGTAACATTTATTTGTTCATCTTCTATTTTACTTATAATCTCTACTGGTTCATTATCCAATTCTTCAATGAAAGGCGATTTAATTTCTTCTACATTTTCAATTGTTGGCCTTAATATATTTCGATTTTGTGAAGACAATTCGCGCTCTCTTTTTTCTTCTTCTTCCAATTCCGCTATTTTAGCATCTATTCTTTTTACTAATTCATCTATATTAAATGCTCCTGGTTTTGAAGATTCTGACTGTCTTTCAGTTGCTCTACTAGCATTGTCTACAGGATTAAGATTACCTAAAACTTCTTTTATCTTTTGTTCTTTTTTATTATCAACAAAAGCTTTTATATCAAAATAACGAACTTGTCCTGGAGTTCTCTCTGGGTAAGACGCTTTAATATAATCTTTTCCCCAAGCATTTTTTTCTAACATTTTAAAATTAGGTGTCATTTCAGTCTTATATGGCATCATTCTAGTTCTAATTGTAATAATTGACCATTGCTTTAAACGTTGTAAGTCACTTACTGTTACTAATGGTGTTGAAACTGTTTTATCTTTTTCTTTAGATTTTTCTTCTCCACACATTTTACTTATTTCTTCTAAAGCACTTATTTCACTACTAATTAAATAAATTATATTTCCACAATTTCCTTTTATTGTTTCGCCATTTTCTTTGCCATATACTTGCGTTAATTGTGCAAAGTTTTGAATAATAAAATTAAATCTAATCTTTCTACTACGTGCTGCAGTAACCATAGTTGTTACATCTTTAAGTGGGGGCATATTTGCAAATTCGTCTAGAATAAAATTGGTTCTAAATGGTAATTTCCCACCACTTTCTTGTGCTATATCAATTAATGTTTCATAGCATTGTTTAATAAATATTGTTACTAATGAATGATATGTCTTTTTTTCATCTTGAACTACTAAGAATACAGCTGTTTTCCTTCGTCCGATTTCTTTCATATCAAAGTCACTTTTTGATAACATTTCCGATAAATTTTGACGAGACGAAAATAGTTTAATTTTTTGTTTAAATACAGATAAAATACTACTTTTTGTTTCATTTGGTGCCATTAATGTACTTACTGCATTTATATACGCTGGTGATGTTGGATCTTTATAACTAAAGTATTCTTTAATATAGGTAGTATTACCCATTTTTTCTTCACCAGCACTAGTCATTAAGTTAATACTACTTAAATTTATTTCTGCTTCATCAGCATCATCGAATAATCCAAGTGCCAAACCTGCAAAATAATCCGCTGATGTCTTTTCCCAGAAAGGATCTTGTCCTTGGGCATTCTCATCATAAAGAATATTCATTGCTAAGTCATCTAATAATTCGTTAGCCTTATCTTGATTTCCATTTCTATATAATGAATATGGTAATGCTAAAGGATTCCATGAATTACCCCTTTGTGGATCACGGAAATTAAGTAAAACAATATTATATCCTTTTTCCTTTAATTCTATAGCATTGTTTTCATATATTTCACCCTTAGGGTCAGTAATAATCATCGATTCGCCTTTTTTGGCTAGTACTTTTACTAACGGTTGTACTAACATTTCTGTTTTACCAGAACCGGTTGATCCGATAATTAAACTGTGAAATTCACCATTATCTACCCATAATTCTTTACCATTATTTATAAGCGGAATACCTGCTACATCAGAAGTTGGTGATGCAGGATCAACTCTTTTTAAAACTTTTTTCATTTCTTTAGTTGTTGCCCATCTTGCATAACCTTTATCTTTCTTAGCATTTGTTGAAATTCCAATACCTTTTTCTCTATCAAAAAATAAAGAAGAAACACTAAGCATTATAAATACTAATGCAAAAAAGAAGAAGACAAAAGTACCCGCTATTTTTTCTTTATTAAATGCAGGTAGTGGATCAAAACCATGAAAAGTACCTGTTCTTGAAAATGTTGTTAAATTTAATGTCGCTATTGCTACTAAATATAATAAAGCTACACAAAAAATTAAGAAAATTACTATATCTTTTGCATCTGCTCTTATTTTTAATTTCATGTTTACCTCCTACATTTGGTTTGCTTTTTTATTTTTTAAATAGAAGAATGTAATAATTCCAACAATTGAAACTATTATTATTCCAGCAAAAATAATCATGTTAATATAAAAACTAAAATTCGGTTTTTCTGGTACCTCGATTATTTTATAAGAAAATTTAATCGGTTTATTTAAGAAATTATCTCGATTGATTTTCCATATATAAGTCTTTCCATCAACTTCATCAGCATTATGATCAATTGCTTCTACATCTTCCGCTAAATTAAATCTAATTGCCATTCTTTCAGAATAATAATATTGTGAATCAAAGCAAAGGAATTGTTCACTTGTTGTAATTAAATATTTATCTTCTGTCTTAACACTTGAAAAAATATCATAACATGTTGCTGCTAAATAAAGTCCTGTAAATTCCGAAAAATTATTATATGTGTAATCGTAATAAATATCCAATCCTTTATCAGTATATTCATAACTCGTATTATACAATTCGGTCGAAAAGGGATCTGTAAATACAGATACTGGTTCAATATCACTGTTACTTTTTATTTCAGCACCAAGAAATTCATTAATACCATACGAAACCTTTGCCCTTTCAGTCAAGGAACTTCCACTAATATCTAAATCATATGTAGCGGAACATCCTGTAAAAAATATTACAAACATTAAAAACCAAATTATTTTTTTTTTCACAATATCCCTCTATCCCAATAAAAATACAAAACCTGCAAAATAATATTTTCTATCACCACTAGTATAACCTAAAACACTATCAGCTGTCATCTCTCTACCATATCTAACTTCTACCCCGCTCCAACCAGAATAGCTACTCCAAGGTTTTTTCTTCCAACCATCACTAATGATAATTGAAGAAACTTTTCCAGAGCTTGAATAATTTACCTTTTCTACAATTGCAACGTGACCATAACCATTTCTGTAAATACCTGAGGCATCTTGATAGTTACTTCCACCTGCTGCTATTCCACCAGCCCAAGAAACTACTGAACCTGGTTTTGCTTCATTAACATTTGTTGAAACCGGAAAGTAATTGGAAAGGCCACTATAAGCACCCCATCCAGCCCCATCACCAGCATGATTTCTAACGGCATTTATAGCAGCTGCTCTCAGCGATGCTTCCATGTCCGAAAACATTAATATTTCAATTGCCCTATATTTGGAATACCACGGACATTGACCGATATTTCCAGCCTGACTATTATATATTTCTTTTCCATTAAAATCAACAGCCTGTCTGATTTCGTTTGAATCTTGTCCCTCTCTTATTGGTGCTGAACTACTATAAGTACCACCAATTAAACCTCCAGTAACTTTTTTTATTAAAATATTTGTATCGTTTTTAAAATATTTTAATAAAACATTATCACTTGTTCTATCTGTTTCTGGCGTAATATCATTATAAATGTCTTGTAAATCTTGTAATTTAATATCACTTTCAGGTGTTGAACTTTCTGAAGAACCGTGTTCTATATATTCAAACTTTGTTCTATGTGAAGGCAGAATATCATCGTTTAAGTATAAAACCTTGCCCCTACTAGGTAATAATTTGTCTTTTAATTCTTGTTCAGGTTCTACATACTTCAAATGTTCTTCATTTTCTACTGTATATAGGTCTAAAGGTTCTTTGCAAAAACCAGTTTCGTATAATATATATGACCTAAAAACAATTGCCGCTGCTTCGTCTATTACGTCATTGGTACTACTACCATAAACATTTTTTAGATTTTTAACGAATCCTGCTACTAAATTTTCTAATTCATAAGGTTGCTCAACTAATGTATCATTTAAATTAACTGTTACACCAGTACATATATTTACAACAGCACCTCTATTACTCATTAATTCTTCTAATATATATTCATAATATTCACTTGTCGAAATAATTTGTTCAGCTGCCATTTTTATTTCATTTTCTGTTGGTATGTATTCTATGTTTCGTAATTCTGCTATTTTTAATTCTGCTTTTTCTTCTATCTCTTTCTTCTCACTTGAAGAAAGCATATCACCATTTACTTTTATTAATACTCCAGCTTTATAAGTATAACCTTCATCTGTTAACCATCTTCTAAATTTTTGATTATAATAATTTTCCTTTAAAACATCAGACAAATAATCTTCTATTAAAAATTGTTTGTATTTTTCTTCATCATAATCATATTTGACTCTTGTTACTATGGATTTGCTCATTTTATCAGTTGAAGGATCTTTTATTTCTGTACACGTTGATTCAATTACTTTACTTGTTAATTTTTTAGCAATTAATCTAAGTTTACTTTCAGAATTATTGTTTGTAAAAGTGTTTTCAAAAAAATTACCAATTGCTCCCCACCAAGAAGTATCTGGAGTATATTTTTCAATTAATGAAGCATAATTTGAATCACCTTCTATTGCTTTTTGATATACTTCATTATAATTACCACATGGATGAGCATCTGAAACATTAGATGCCGCTAGAATTCCATCGTAATCAATTCCAACAGGATCTTCCTCATCGCTGTACCATAGATAATTTTCACCCAATACTTTTAATTCATTTTTTGATATTGAAAGAGAAGTCGTTCCATATAATAATTCATAATAACCATCTTCCGGTAATTTTTCATACATTATTGTCGATACTAGAACAGGAATATTTATAATTGGACCATATGAAAATCTAGCATATCCGGCTTGATTCTCATTATACTTATCGTCATTTAATTCGCCAGACATTTTATTGCCGCTATTTACATAGTACAAATCATATATAGTCTTGGTTGCATCAAAGAAAGCTTGCTCAGCTTCTGCTTCATCTCTTGCCAAACACTCTGCATCGGTTCCATAACATCCCGAAGTAAATAAATTACCTACTTTTGTTCCAAAGGTTCCAACACTCTCTAAAACGTTACCAACGATCCCCGTAACAAGGATTACTGGTGCCATTGCTGCCATTATTATTATAACAACAACAGCGCCAAAAAAGACAACAGGAATAATTGCTAAAGCAATTTTTACCATTAGCATTGTCTTTTTAACACTCTTTAAGGAATCTTTTTCTGATTTATAATTTTTTATATTTTCTGATAAGTTTTTTCTTGTTTTATTTAAAAACGAACCAAATTTTCCCATTCAAAACACCGCCTATTATTATAGTCCGCCACCGCTTCCAAATGAATCTAATTCTTGTTCAGTAACAACTATATTTATTTGCATTCTTCTACTACCACACACAAATAAAGCTTCACCTTGATTGTAATTCTTTATTCCTGACTTTTCATTATCATTTAAATCAATTAATTTTGATAAATCTTCAACAGCTTGTTTCTTTAATCCCATAACTAAGTAATAAGAAGCATTATCAAATATTGCTTTTCCTTGTGTTATTACTTTAGGATCACTAAAGTCAGTTGGTTGTTGTGTAATAATAATTGTACCAGTGTTATATTTTCTAGCACGTCTTTGTATTTGTGCTAAGAAATCAGCACCTAAAGCATTACCACCACTTAACAATACATGGGCTTCATCTACTACTAATACAGTATTTTTACTCTTATCTAAAGTTAATCCCCACGCATATTTTAATATATTAAAGAATAAAGCATTTCGAATGTTTTCGTCAGCATTCATTAATTCTCTAATGTTAAATACAACAAATTCACTATTTGGTTTTATTGTTGTATGACCACTAAAGTAATATTTCAATTCTCTTACTAACGGTCTAATTTTTAATTCTAATTTTTCTAAAATTTCTTTTTCATGTGATTGTTCTGGCATCGATAATAATCTACCTTTTATTGTAACGTGTACATCTTCAAAAGTAGGATAATCTGCCGAAGTCATTTTACTGAAATCGGTATTAAAGTCAATACCAAATCTTTTATATGTTTCTTGAACTATTTCACTAAACATATTTACTACATCTTCTTCTATGGAAGGATCATAATATTTCATAAATGCTTTAATTGTTTGGAAAGTTCTAGTTAATATTGTATAACCAAGACCTGATGCTAATTCTTCTTCGTCAGCATCCATAACAATTTCTAGTGGATTTATCATACCAAATTCTCCACCTTTACCTAAGTCAATAAAGTCACCATTAAATGCTTTAGCCATATCTTCTAATTCACCTTCAGGGTCAATTAATACAACTTGATATCCATTTCTAAAATGTGATCTAAAAATTAACTTAGCAGCAGTAGATTTACCACTACCAGAAGTACCTAATATAATTAAATTAGCATTGTTTCTATTATGTTCTTTTTTAGTTTGATATAAAAACTGATTAAATAGAATAACTCCTCCAGAGAAATCAACTCCTAATAAAGTTGAAAGGCCTGGATCTTTGATGCTATCAAAAATAAATGGATACATTGCTGCTAACGTTGGTGCTGCAATTGGTGTACCAATTCTATTTTCAACATCTTGATTTGGGAATATTGGAATTATTGATTTAAATACTTGTTCTTGTTGGAATCTTAAAGGGATTGCCCTTAATTCCATAGCATCTAAGTAATTTTTTATTTGCATTTTTTTGCTTACTAAATCTTCTTCTGAATCTGCACTTATCATTATGTGCATTTGAAAGTCATATATTTTTGCTTGCGTAGACGCTAATTCTTGAATAAACATTTCTAACGATTCATAATCTTGTCTAATTCTTTCTTGAATTGTCTTATCATTTTCTTCTTGATAACGGATTTTCAAATCTGCTATTTCTTTATTTAACATCTTACTAACCATACTAAATGGTATTGGAATATGTTTGATTACTACCTTTATTCCTGACATACTTGTTATATTAGAAAGGAATCCTGGACTTATCATTTTTGGAAAAGAAATAACCGAAAATATAGTTGTAAATTTATCATTAATGATAATTTCTGCTGGTTTAAATTCCAACGCCTTTGGCGCTATTTGATTTCTAATTTCCATTAAGACATCACCGTCCCAAACTCTGTGGTTTGCCCACCATTTAAGAAGTTATCTAAAATCATTCTTAAATCATCGTTAGTTGTTTGCATTGAAGTTAATCCCGCTGTTGCAAAAGTATTAATTAAAGCTCTTATTCTTTTTTGAATTAATTCATCATTTTTTTCTCTAAATAATAAGAAATATTCAGTATCTACTACGTTATTATTAGTAAACGAGTTAGCTTTGTTTATATCGTCTAAGATTAATTTTCTTTTTATATTATCTTGAACTGAATTATAGTGGAATTGTAATTGCGATAGATATAAATTAATATCTACAGGTCTATCTGCTACTACTATCCAAAATTCATAATCCACTATGTTATAAACATTTCTCAAGTTAGCAATTACACTATTTTGCATATCTTGTTCCATAATAAATATATTTCTTGGAACTATTTTAACCCCAGTCACTTTTAAACCATTGTCTAAAATAATCATTCCATTTGTAATATTTTTTACCGGAATATTATCTGCTGTGTACTTACTTTTTTTGGGTTTGACTGTCTTCTTTGAATTCGTCGCCATCTCGATAGCACCAACCTTTCCACATATAACTTCTTCTTAATGTAAAGAATTCATAAATAATTACTATCAATTGAAACATATTGTGATAATTAGGGACTGGTAACACTAGAAAAGAAGATATCAGTCCCGGTATTATACAAATAATTGCTATTGTAACATTCTCTGTCGGTAGTATTAATAACAATAAAATTGTTAAAACTATCCCTACTCCAAATATTATTAAATCAATGGTTCTAAATAGCCCAAATATTAATAATGATTTTTTGGAGTTTGCAGGTATCAAATATTGATTGCCTCCATCCACTTAGTAACACTCTCCTTTTATTCTTTATTATTAGGTTTGTTTTCAGGATTAGTATTTACCTCTCCTGGTTTTTTTATTTCAGTTTCTAATTTGTTTTGAACTTCTTTAACTTGTTCTTTTATATCAATATTTGGTCGCATATTTTGTGGTTTTGTTTGACCATCTTTATTAAACCTTAAATTATCAACTAAATTTCCACTTCCTGTTTCAGCTCTTTGTTTTGACGCTTCCATATCAATTACTTCTACATCTACGTCATGTTTAGGCTGACTTTGTGGATTTTTCGATTCTGGTGTAGCATTAGCTTTATTTTGACTTGCTGTTTCTGAGGTAGTGTTAGTTTTATTTTGACTTGCAGTTTCTCTTGATTTCTTTAAATCAGAATATTTTTCCGCCATATATTCTTTTTTCTCAATAGTATCTTTTGCTTTTTCATATTTTGTATATGTATCAGCATCATTAGGTGATAATGCCGCAGCTTCTTTTAATTCAGTATTTAAGAAATCATAGTTAGTTGAAGCCTTAACCGAAGCAATTCTTAACTTATCCACAGCTCCTGCTGCTTCTTCAGAAGTATTATAGGTTACGCCATTTACCACTTTCGAACCACTTTCAACACTCATTTTTGCAGTTTCATAAACTGATTGAGCGTTATTTTTTACTTCTTTAGCTTCTCGTAACGCTGTTACTTTTTTACCAAATTCCTTATTTACATACATTTTTTGTTCATTAATATCGGCTTGTGCTGTAATTACATCTTTATTATCCTTATAAGCTTGTTCAATTATTTTGTTTTGTTCACTACTATTTAAATTTTTAAACTCAGGTTGATCAGCTGATTTTGTAGCATCATAATTTTTTATTGCTTCAGTTTTAACAGCCTCTTTTGCGGTTCCTACGATTTGGTCATATACCTTTTGAGCTTTTTGTTGAGCTTTATATCCATCACGCATCTTTGTTAACTGTTCATTTGTTGCCTTTGTTTTTGCTGCTTTAGCTTTGGCTAATGTACTTTTGTTTTCTCCACCAAGCCATCCTGTTGAACTCCATGCTTCATCTCTCGCATTTGCTGCTTCTCTTCCAACACCACGTGCATCTTTTGCCATATTTTTTACATTTAAATTATCAAGTGTTCCTTTAGCGCTCTCTCCTATTTTTGCTTTTTTACCTTCCATCCAAGAAGATACAGCACCTTTACCTTGTGCCCTTGCTCTTTGCTTTGCATCTAATTCGGCAGCGGCAGCGTTTATCTTGTTTTCATTTCTTCTATCCCATCTATTTGCTCTATATGCTGCAAAACCTGCTGCTGTTCCAGCACTTAAAGATTTAACTCCTCTACCTAGAATTGGTGCTTCACCCAATTTTTTGAATGATTTTCCAAAACCGCCACCAAAGTCTTTCATTCCAGGAATTAATTCTTGTAATAAGTTTGGTAACTCTTTTGCAAATAATAACGCACCGAAAATTATAAATAATGTTGCAATTACTCCTCCACCAGAAGTAAATAATGTTGCCATTATTGCTGGAAGCTGTTTAATTACATATACTATGAAGAATACCGATGCATATCTTATAAATACATCTAAATATGTAAAACCACACATTTTAAGCCACTTAGAAAACATTTCACCTTTTCCACTTGGATCAATTTTAGATAATATTGGAATTGGCGCTATGATTACTAAAAATGCTAATTTAACAACCCTTATTCCAATATCAACACAGAAATTTGCAAAAATATAAATTAGAAATGCAGCTGCTAACCATGAAACACCCCATGAATAAGAAAATAAATATGTGTAATTTGTGTCTGCACTTTTTGCGAATTTTGCATTTAAAGGATAGCCTTTTCCACCTGATACATCTAATCCATATATCATATTTTTAATACCTTCAAAATTACCTTTTGAATATGCTTGCGAATATGCTTGTAAATCAGCTTCTTCATCAGCGAATGTTTTTAAGTCATTATAGCAATCACAATTTACCGTAACCGTACCAACTGCTGGTGTATAACCCAAAGTATCCCAACAACCTTTTCTTTTATATTCTTCATTAACTAATGAATACATCTCTTTGTTACAGTTAGTTGTTCCTGCCAAGTCACTTCTTAAAGTAAAGAAAGAATTAAATATACTAAAAGTTACGGTTTCTCCTGCACCTGCTGCCGGATCTACCGTCGTATTACTTACTCCCAAGATAAAATTACCTATAACATTTTGATCTAATACTATTTTTTGTATTCTCATAGCAGTATCATATATAAATGGTACCGAAATGATAAGTAACAATGAAATAATAACATTTTGTATTAATTTTCCAAATCCTTTACTATTATCGCTAAAAGTATCTGGATCAATCAAATATTTAAATAAAGATATTGTTAATTTTATCAACATAAAAACACCTAACAAGACATAAATTCTTGTGGTGAAATCAGCTAGTTGTCCATTTGCCAATAAATCTACATCTGCAATTTTTTGAAACACGTCATAAACTAAGTTCGCTAAGTATAATAATCCGAAATCTATAGTTCCACTTATTGTTCTAAGACCGTCTATTAACCAATCCATTAATTATACCCCCTTTGCCATTGCCATTACTACATTACATAAAGGATCTGTTGTAACAATGTTAAAATTAAATAATATGAATCGTATTATTGCTGGCACTAATAAAATTAAAACCATAATAAATATTCTTCTTATGAAACGTTTACTAGCACCTTTTTTCAAGTCTGCATCCTCACTAATAGTTGCTTTAGCAAATTCTGTAATTCCCAATATAACAGTAATTACTATAGCTGCAAGTTGTAACAACATTACAATAGTACCTATTTCTTCAGCTAAGTCTGTTGTAATATAATTTGCACAATTCTCAGGTGCTGCTAAAACATTAAAGTAGTTTGAAACATCTATTGTTTCGATTGCTAAATTATCAGAAAAATTTTCTAAACTAATTGCATTTACCTTTCCTGTATTAAATAAAAACATCATAGCAAATAAGCAAATAATAAATAAAACTTTTTTTTGCATTTTTTCACCTCTAATATAATTTTACTATCTATAGTATAGCATAAATACAATATAAAAAACAATAATAAATTCATTTATTATTGTTCATTTTACTCTATCTTTGTAAAATTTTAGGACTTTCTATTTTTTTTAATCCTTCAACAGTATATTCACCATATTTTAATTTAGATTTTATTATTTCTTCATCGATTCTCAAAATCCACTCTTCAGCTAAAGCATCAAAATCAGTTTTTTTAATTTTTACATTGCTATTGTTTTTATAGATTTGATAATCATCAACTTCCTTAAAAGCAACAAAGAAATTACTACCATGAGAACCATAATTATTTCCAAAAGTATAAAGCTTTTGAACATTAAAAAGAAAAACATCATTTAATACTTTCTCGTACGATAAACTATTTTTTTCAAAATTAAAGATTACGTTTAATTCTTCTTCAGTTGCAAGATTCTTTAAATCAATATTCATTTGTTCAAGTGTTAATTCTTTTGTTCCATATTTGTTTTCAATATATCCATCTGCATCCGTTTTTAAAACAGTTTGTCCATCTTCTATACCATAGTATACTGTTTTATAGTACGGAGATGTTATTTCTCTCATAATTTCATTAGCATATAAATCCATTTTCGCGTATTTTTCATTATAACCAAATTTATTGTTTTTTAATTCGGATAATAAAACATTAGCACCAACAACTTCTTTAAGTTTTTCTAAATCTTTTTCTTCAGTATACTCACCAGATATAAATTTGGCTAACACCGATTCAAGTTTTTTCTCATCAATACTATAGTTTTCAACATTTTCATTATTCTTCTTTAACAAATCGACATATTGTGTTAAAAATTCATAATCAACTTCATTAAATGCGTTTTCAGCAACAGTATGGTTCTTTAAAACACCAATAACCTCTGCTTTTGCCTTCCTTAATGTTGTTTCTGTATATAAATATTTTGCTAATTGTTCTCTTAATATGTTTTTTCCTTCTTCGGTTAACTCAAAACCATATGATTTTGCAGCCCAATCAGAAAATTTACCAACAACATTTTCGCCCTGGTTTTCCTTAAAATATAGACTATTATCATATAATGAATCATAATATGGCGTTGGTGATTGATTTTGCTTATCTTCTCCCGGTTGAACAATACCACTTGGTGTTGGGTCTGGGTTGTTTTTTTCTTTATTACCACATCCACTGATTCCAATTGCAATTGTTGTTGTTATAAGAACAGCGGCAATTCCTGTCATAATTTTTTTATTTAATTTTAATTTACCTACCTTCGTATTCTTTTCTGCTACTTTTTCTTTGTTTTCATCTAAATAATTTTTTACACTCATTTTATACCCTCCTGTCTTTTATTAAGTGTTATCTTTACACAAAAAAAGAGCTTGTTGATACGCTCCTTTTTATTATTAAACACCATTTACAAAGATATCAAAGCATGATCCAGCACCAGTCGCAACATCAGTACCACCAACCATACCTACAACTAATTTAACTACAACAACTACAAAGAATACTAGTGCTGCTGCGATTAAACGTTTAACAAATGTTTGTTGTCCTTTTTTAATTTCATCTTCTTTTTGTGCCATAACTGCTTTACCTAAATCAAGCATTCCCCAAATTATAAGTAAAACTGGAACAGCAAATTGAATTACCGAAATAACTGTCGCAACTAAATTAGGGATTTTGTCATCTACAGTAATTGTATTACTCCCACCTAATGTACAAGTTACTAAACTATTCACTAAATCTAACATATTTTCTTCCTCCTTAAATCTAATTATATATTACCTTATTTTTTTTGATTTTGCAATACCTTTTTACACTTATTTGTCAAAATATACCAAGTATCTTGCTTTTTTTGCTTTTTTCTTCACTAGGATCTTGTCTATGAAACCCTAAAGAAAATAGAAATTGGTTCATTGCAAACGATTCTTTATCTCTATCATTTAAAGGTGGCAAATTATATAGTACCTTTAATTTTGATTCATATTCAAACTC
Source organism: Bacilli bacterium (assembly GCA_028684255.1). Taxonomy (GTDB): domain Bacteria; phylum Bacillota_I; class Bacilli_A; order RF39; family UBA660; genus CAKOQQ01. The sequence continues at coordinate 29,893 of JAQUGJ010000001.1, forward strand.
TAAAACATCTTTTGAGGCTAATAAACTTTGGTTCAAAATGACTTTTTCTTTAGAAATTCTCTGTAACAAAGTTGGATTAACGAGCATTAATCTATTTAGTTTGATAATAGATGGTTCTATTAAATATATATATTCACCAATAAATGGATCTGCTGAAATTGAATCATTAACATCAATTATAATTATTTCAACATCTTTATACATATTTATAAAATTACCTATTTCATTACTTGCAATACTTTTTAATTCGTTATCTCTAAAGAAAGCAAAATCTCTTTTATCTAATTCAACAGCTATAACTGAATAATTTTTAGATAATTCTTTTTTCATCATATATGCTAAAGTAGTTGCCCCAGCATGTTGAGTAGCGTTTTTTATTCCTAAAACCCTTGTTTCTACTTTGGGTTGAAACGATTCTTTTGTTTCAGATTTTTTGATTACTTTTTTAGTAGTTTCTGTTTCGCTTTCTACTACCACTGGTTCTAATTGTTGAATATGTGCTACATCACGATATGAATTAGGATTGTTATATAGATACATTAATCCTTCCATATTAGTTGTAAAGTTATAGATTCCCATTGAAATAAGTTTTGTTAAATATTCGCTCGAAGTATTTTCTACTGTATCATCAAGGAGCAAAATAACTTTATCCATATCCAAAGCCATTGATAATTTTTGTAAATTTTTTATATCAGTATAATTTTTAATAGCGGTTAAATCTAAAATCATACGTTGAAAAAAGAAGTTTTGAAAATTGGAAATAATTTCATCGACATCAAATTCACCATACTTTGTCTTCATTACTTCAATTTCAAGGCCAGTTAACATCGCCTGATATTTATTTGCAATTATAACATTCATTAAATTACCTCCTTATAGTTCGTATATGATTTTTGTTTCACCTTCGACAGGTATTTGAATTAAAGACTGAATTATTGGAAAATTATAGGTCATATAAACCGTAACAGAATAATAATATCCTCTTCCAGTAGTATATTGATATACACAATAAGCGTAATTTGTCCCTGAATAGGTTTCGCTTGCTTTAGCTTTATTATTACATCTTTTGCCAGCTCTATTTGTTGCATATCCGATTGTTTTATAATAAGCATCAATCTCTATTTTAGCAGCATTTGTGAACCCTTCATGTTTTTCAATAATATCAATTACTTTATTTTTTGTTTTAAAAGCTCTTGAATATCCAAAAAAACCTATCATTAAGAAGCCTATAACTGCAAGAAAAACCAATATAATATTAATAACAAAAGTTGTTCCTATTGATTCCTTCACTGCATCACTCCCTAAACCTATATATATTATCTGTTTTTGAAAATATCGGTATTTTGACTAATTGTCCTATAAGCGGAAATTCCCAGGAAATATACGTCATAACACCATATGTATCGTGATATTCAGAAAAATCTTTTTCATATCGATATATACAATATCCTTGATTGTTATCGTTAACCAAAACACCTTCTCCTTGATTAACTGCACATCTATTACCTTTAGTAACATTATATCCAATATTTCTAACAAGAAGATTAATTTCTGCGGTTGCATTAGGAGTATATCCTTCATATTTTTCTAATATCACAATGATACTACTATTGACTTTGTAAGCACGATAGTAACTTATTATTGCACCTAAAAAAGCAAATATAATAACAATAAAAATTATTATAACATTATACAACATTACATTACCAACACTTTCCCTCATTTTAACACCTCGTCAATAGATAGAAAACCTATTCCAAAGAATAGATTTTAATTTTCTAAATCACCAATACAGTCGTTATATGTACTTGCATCATACGTTCCTGATGTTGTTTGATTACATCTTCCGTTTCTCCACTCACCACCGGCTTGTGAACAACAAGATTTTTTACCAGTTGTTGCCATCATATTTGTAATAAGTGGAGTGGCAATAGCAGCAACGATTGCTATTAAAACGATCGCTATAACTGTTAAATTTGCTTCACCAGCTGCTTCTTTCATTTTATCACCACCTCATCATTTTTATTATATCACATAAAAATTGTCTCATTCAAGTTTTAAATATCGTGTTTACTATATTCCCATGATTGTAAGCATCGAAATAAGTAATAATACTATTATCCCACCACCAGTAGATGCTAACATGATCATTGTTTGCCTTTCCATTCGATCCAATCTGTCAGAATACCTTTGCTCTCTAGCTTTATTTTGTAAAGTAGAAACATTTTTAGAAAACATTACGATTTGTTCGTGTTTGTTTTCTTGCGATCCGATTCCTAATCTATATAACAATCTCATCATACGCATTGAATCTCTTACCGGGTATTCCTTTGCAAATTCCATATATGGTTCTACAGTTGAATCTCCAGAATCAATACGTGATACTAATCTTCTTAGACCGGGTCTAAATATCTCTGGTGCGGTATCAATTGATCTTGATAACGCAACCGGAACAGTATAATGTTGAATTAATATTTCAAGACTTTTTAAAAAATGCGGTAACATTAAGTTTATTTTATATAAATTTACACGATAATAGCTTTTTAATTTAGTATATTGCAATTTAAATGTTACAAAACCTGCCGCTAGGGCTCCTATTAATACTAAAAAACTATATTGACTCATAAAGATAAATAAAACTGCAAAAATCGTAATTATTCCTGTTTGAACTCTCTTACTAAACAATTTTACTACATCTACATCTTCACCGTATCTTATAGTCAATAGAAACTTATAATCATCTTCCATTAAAAACCTTAAATATGGTTCTGTATCTGTAATGAACTTTTTAGTATCTATCTTATTATTAACTTGAAATATAAGAATTATAATAGCGGCTATTATTAAAAATGTTATTTCCATTATTCAGCCCCCACATCTTCATTATAATATTTTTCGCCATTTAACAAGAAATATGTGTTAACTGCTATGATAAAATGCAAGAAGACTTGAATTTTCCAATCTGTTAACATTTCAATGTATTTTTCTACTCCAACTAATATTTGGATTCCAAATACCATTAAATATAAAATGAATCCGAATTGTACGAATTTCTTATGAAAAGTGGCACGATCCATTCTGTCTCTATAAACACTTTCAACCAACATATCGATGTCTAACGACATATTTTCTAATGCATCACTTGAATCTTTAGAACCTTCATTAGTAATTTGCAAAAATAATTGATGCATGTTTTTAACAATATAATAATCATATTTTGCATTCATATAGTCTAACGATTGAGTAATTGTCCCGTTTTCATAAGCCATATCGATCATTACTTGAACATCTTGTTTAACAGGATCTTCTAAAACTCCTGACTCATAAACACCTTCTAGAGCTTTTACAAACGATTGTGTCGTTGCAAATTCCATTATTGTATTTGTTGTATATACTTGAATTTGTTCAAATATATATTCACTATATAATCTTTTACATCTTAAATAAGTAAGATAAGGAATAGTTGCTACTGCTAAAAAAGCATATATTATTGAAATAATCAAATTATAAAAATAAAAATATGATATTACACCTGCAACTCCTGCAAATAAAACAACTTGTATAACATATTGTCTTGGTGTATATTCTTGGCCTAAATCTTTTACTTTTTGTCTTATCATTTTAAATGAATAAGAAGCATATCTATCATAAAAACCACCAACCTGATTTATTATAAATTTGTATGTGTTTTCAGTTGATACGTTACGATAAAAAACAACAAATAAAAGTATTCCAGCAATTATTGCAAAAATTATTCCTGTAGGCATTTTTCATCCTCCTTACTATATTTCTAATGTCTCAATCTTCTCATCTTCAACTGGTACTTGTGAGTTATTAAACTCTTTTAATATTTCACTATTTTCAGACTTGTTTTGTGATAAATCTATTGCATCCTTAGATAAAATTACACCTTGTCCTTCTAAATATTCTAATAAATATCGACTAGGTTCTTTTCTTACCACGTTACCTGTACTTGTCTTTTTATAAATAGTATTATATACTGCTTCATTTTCTTCAGTAACATAAAACTCCGTTACTTCAGCAATTTCACGATGAAATCTACCTGTATTTTTATCTTGATATCCTCTTACATATACTCCTAATTGAACATATCGATAAATTGATTTTAAGAATTGATCAATTTCTTGATTTGTTTCTAACAAACTATACATACGATTAGGTATCGAAGAAGCTTTGTCAGCATGGATTGTCGATAATATGTAGTGTCCTGATGAAATAGAGTTACGAACAGCCATTACTGCTTCAGCACTACGAACTTCGGATAATAATATCCATTTAGGATTCTGTCTCATACATGTTACTAATACATCACTATACGAGGCAATATTATTTGTCTTCATTGTGACAATATCTCTAGTTGGATATATTTTATCCAAGTGAAGTTCTAGAGTATCTTCAATAGTTATAATTTTTTCATTTTCTTTGATTTTTGACGCTAAATATTTAACAAATTCTGTTTTACCAGAACCGGTTTCGCCACAAACTATAATATTACAATGTCCTTTAACGCACTGTACTAAAAAATCATGAACATCTAGAGTAATATAATTTTCTTCAATAATTTTTTCTTTTTGAAGTCTTATTTTTGCTGGTGTCTTACGGATAACAACCGCGATTCCATTTTGAGCAACAGAATCATGAACGAAATTAAGGCGCAATTCAGCACTTTCAGCATCCAGAAAGGGATGAGCCATATTAAATGTTTTTCCCATTACGTTAGAACATTGAAACGCTAATTTTTCAATAAATATATTGTTAATCTTGGGGTTTTCTGTTCTATAAACACCTTTAGATAATGTTTTTAACCATATTTGTCCATTGTTACTATAAGAAATATCAGTTATATCGTCATTTTCCATATATTCTTTTAATGGACCAAAATCAATTTGGGAAAACATATTTCCTGTCATTTTACTCCTCCTTAATCGTTGTTTGGTATTATTAATTCACCATTATCATTTGTTTCAGGTTCAATATTTACTGTTTGACTTGTTATATATTGTTCTAAATATTCTAATCCTTTTTGAACACCTTCACCAGCAATCGTACCACCTTTTGGTATAATTTTTAATTCTACATTATTGATATACGATGCTTTTAAAATTAGCATAAATATCTCTTTTGGCAAACCATAAGTGATACTAGAAGGCACACGATTTTCATCAAGATTTTCAAATACTGATTGACCACTACTATCTTTTACAGTTAATACTTTAACGTTTTCAACTAATTTTCCTACAAAAACTTTTCCGTTTTCTTCACCCTTCATATAAATATCAATTTTATTACCAGGATATATAGAGTTTCCATATGTTTGTTCAATGTCAACTTCCATAAAAACAGGAACTTGTCCTTCCTCTAATTCAGAGAATGCAAAATCCGGTAAATTCTCTTTTGAAACTATAACATCTTTAAAAAACATACTTCCTTGTGGTATAACAGCGTTTACACTTGTGTATTTACCAATTATTTCTCTACTTGATAATAAAACATTAGAACTTATAGAAATAGATGGCACACTGATATAAGAAATCATTTGATTGGTGATTTCTGTTTTTGGTTGAATAGTCATAGACGCAATTGGAATTTCAATTGGTTCAACCGCAGTTTGAACTTGTTTATTATATCCAAAATATAATAAAGAAATTATAACTACTACTCCTACTATGGTAATTGTATTTTTATTTGTGAAAAACTTTTTTAATTTAAATCCTAATCCGCTATTCATTTTCATCTTCCCTTTCTACCCTAATATGGCAATTCGAGTATTGCATCTGTCTTGCTCGATAATTCAAATTCCATTATGTCATTGTTTACTGTACTCGCTGTTGTTGTTGAAATTTTAATGCTTACTTTTGGTGGATATTCATTGATATCATATATATCTAATTTGTATGTGTAAGATAAGTCCGCTTTTTCAGCAAAGCGTCTATAAAAATTTTCAGCAAACTTTTCTCTGTCGATTTTTATTATTCCACTTGTACGATATGCTGCTATATCAATCGAATCATACATAGCTGCACTTGTTGCTTCTTTAAGTAAATTAGTATTACTTTCCTCTGTATTTGTCAGCGATTGAAACAAAAACACTAAAGCTATTCCCAATACGCCAACACCAACAATAAATATTCCCCACATTGACTCTTTCATATTACACCACTTTCATTATTTGTATTTTTTATTTTCATTTTTTCTTAATAAAAATATAAATGTCGAACAAACTACGATTATACTGATCAATACGTATAAATAATATTCATATATATATTCTAAAATCACTTCATACCAAGCTTCTTCTAAAACTACTATTTCTTTTTCTACTTCAGGAACATTCTTATACTCTTTGATTTTATTTTTAAATTCTTGGTAACTTATATTTAAAAGTTGCCATTTGTTACATAGGTAATAATCTTCTATATCATTACAAATGTCATCTTCAGAAAATCTATTATATTTTGGAAATGTAACATATGTTGTTAAAATAAGTCTCCCTTTACATGCAGGCTTATTTGAATATATTCTAAATTGATAAGCACCACCTGGCACATAATTATTTTTTTCAATTGTAATTTTATCTGTATATCGATAATTTTCTAACTTATCGACATCATATATGTAAATGTTTGGATTTAAATTTGCAATCGTTAACTTAAATCTGACTTCTGAATTTATTCCCGATTCTACTTTATAATAATAATCATAACTAAAATTCACATTTGATGCAATTTTCTGTAATTCTGAAAGTTCTGAAAAGCTACATTCTGCTTTTACTTTATATGGGGCTAATACTATAAGAATAAATATTATATATCTTATGCTTTTCATTTACTAACCTCCATTAACTATTTTATCATATTATTACTTTAGTTGGTAATTATAAATGTTATTTCTTATTTGTATTTGTAAAGATAACGATTCAGATTCCATTATATCTTTTTTAATTTCTATATAATAATTATCCTTAACGTTAACTTTTGAAGGCGATACCGAACTACTTATGTTGCTATATATAGTTTTACCATCCTTACTATAAATAATTTTACCAAATTTTTCTAAAAAAGTATATAGATTGTAATTATTTAAACTATTTTCTGCGTTTTCTACTACCCCATTTATACTTAATAAAACCTTGTCGTAACGTTTATTTAAATTTGGTTTTACATACTCTAAAGAAGGATAACAATTAGAAGTAGTAGGGCAAAATCTATAATTTAAAGTAAATTTATCTTTTATTTCAAAAGCATTTATTGTAAATTGAGTATCTTTTAAATTAGTATTTTCAATAATAACTGTTTCTTTTAAATTTACATCCGTTGTTTTATAATCATTATCAAGATGTTGATAGTTTAAATTTACTCGATCATAAACAGGATCTATTTTCCCCCATTTAGTATCATAATTTCTTACATATCTAAAATATAAATCTCCTATATTAATATTTTTGGGAACTTCATACACTAATAAAATCTTTTTTTTATCTTTTCCTATTTTAGCATTTTTATATGATTGTCCAATATCTAAAAAAGGAGAGCCAGTTAAATTTTTTTCATGGTAATATACTTTATCTTTATAAACTAATTGAAACTCTGTAGTGATTAAAGTTTCAGACTTGCTTAAATTAGATATTTCTGTTTCAACAACTACAAAATTGTCATCGACCATTTGAAAACCTTTATAATTATTTTGTAAAATATAAGCATTCACAACATTTATTGAATATTTATCCGTATAAAATAATTCATTCATATTAAATAACCTATTATCATTTTTAAACATTAAAAATAAGGTTGTTCCAAACATTCCTGCAACAATAAACAAAATAACAAAAAAATTAAATTTTTTTTCAATATAATAATATTTTATAAATCTTTTAGTTTTTCTAAAAAATCTTTTAAAACCTTCTGTATCAACGCTAAAACTAACTTCTACTTCTTCAGCATCAGACTCAGCAACTTCTAAAGATTTTAATTCTTCACTAAAACCAAATTTTTTAACATCTATTCCAGTCGCTCTAACTAAAAATATTAAAGCACTTCCAATTTGAAAATAAAACAATAATTGTACTATATCTCTTACAAAGTTTAATTCACGAAGTTCCATAATACGCTTTTCTAATTCAAGCATATTAGAATAAGAAAAGTTATAAATAATTAATGACGCTAATGCAATTACAATGTTTACGACATAAAAAACAACCGGTTTTTGTTTTCTAAGTAAAACCGCTAAAACAATGATTAAAAAAGCTAAAAACACAAAAGGCAATATAAACATTGCTTGATTATATGTTCCTACCGCATCGATTATAGTATCACTTTGGTCCATTATATAAGCATTATAAAACTTTAATATAATATTAGTTCTAAATGCCAAATAAATCATTAAGGTTGCTAAAACGAAATGTAAAAAGCGGAAATGTTTTATTAAAAATGCATAGGGTCTTTTTAAAATCATTTTTTTCACCTACCTTATATATTTAGTATACAACAAAACACGCAAAAAAAAAAGGCAAAACTTTTTATTTACAACTTAATTAAAAATAAAAAGAAGTAAATTACTTCTTTGTTTCCTTTATGGTGCTCGTGGTCGGACTCGAACCGACACAGCTTTAAGGCCAATAGATTTTGAGTCTATCACGTCTACCAATTCCATCACACGAGCAAAGATAAATAAATTATATCATATTTTTTTATTTTTTTATATATTTATTTGTTCATCTTTATAATTTGTTTCATATAAATCAACTTCATGATGATCTACTTCAATTGGAGTTGGTTTAGGCAAGTCATCTAAAGACTTTAATCCTAAATAATCTAAAAATTCATCAGTTATTCCATATAGAATTGGTCTTCCCGGTAATTCAGATCTTCCAACTTCTTTAATTAGATTTTGGAAGACTAATTTTCTTATTATATAAGTACAATCTACTCCTCTAATTTCCTCTATATTACTTCTTGTTACAGGTGAATTATAAGCAATTATTGCTAAAGTTTCTAATGCCGGTTGACTTAAATTATCATTTTTAGAAACTGACATTAATTTTTCATAATATTGACTATGTTCTTTTTTGGTTACTAACTTAATTTTACCGCCAAAAAACTCAATGTTAATTCCAAAATCATCATTGTTATATCTTGTTTTTAACTGTTCCAATAACAGGTCAATTTCATTTTCATTTTGTTCTAAAACTTCTATTAAACGTTCTTTACTTATTCCTTCATCTCCAACGACAAATAAAATACCTTCCAATACTCCCAACATGTCATCACCCTACTAAATATATCTTGTCAAAATTTTTTTCTTGTTCGATTTTCAATTCCTGTTTTTTTGCTAAATCTAATATTGATAAAAAAGTAACAATAATATAATCTTTATTATATATTTCAAATAATTCTTCAAATTCTACTCTTTTTTTAGTTTTTATTATATGTTTTATTTCTATTTTTCTTTCTTCGATAGAATATTCGATTGTTGTTATTTTAGTATTTAATGGTTTATCAAATTCTTTCTTTTGCAAAAATAAAGAAAATGCATTTAATAAATCTTCAACATCTACCTTAGCTGTAATTTCTTCGTTTTTAAATTCATCTAAATAACTCGGTTCTTTAGTATGTATCAATTTTCTTTCACTTTCAAAATCTTTGAAAACGGAAGTCATTTGTTTATAACTTTCATACTCTAGTAACCTATTTATTAATTGTTCACGAGGATCTTCTTCAATTTCTTCTTCTACTTCTTTTTTTGGTAATAAAGTAGCAGATTTCATTTCAATTAATTCAGCAGCCATTACTAAATATTCGCTGGCTATATTTAAATTTAATTGTTCCATACTGTTTATATAGTCTAAATATTGTCTAGCTATAACTTCTATCTTAATATCCCAAATGTTGATATTAGCCTGTTTAATAAGATACAATAATAGATCTAAAGGTCCTTCGAATTCATCTATTTTAACTTCATAGTTCATAAATAACACCTATTTCATTATACCATAAAAAAGTAAGAGTAAATACCCTTACAAACTAATAATTTGTGGTAAAAAATAGATAAAAAGCGCTAAAAGGATTAAAAACAATAAAATAAATACGAAATTGTTCTTTTCACTTTTCTTAGCCTTTCTTATTTCTTTTTCTATTTGTTCAACAGAGAGAACCTCAGATTCTTTCTTTTCTTTATCAGTTATTTGGATTTCTTTTAATTTTTCATCAACTTCAATTATTTGAGTATCATCCATATTATTGTTATTCATAATATACCTCCTAATTATATAATATCATAAATTTTTTATTTTTTTCTTTTATATTGAATTACCAGCAGTATATCCAGTAGATAGGGCTAAAGTAATATTATAGCCGCCTGTATGACCATGAATATCTAGCACTTCACCAATAAAATAAACACCTTTATTTTGAATCGATTCCATTGTTTTAGAGTTAATTTTTTTCATATCGACTCCACCACCAGTTATTAAACTTTGTTCTAAAGAACCAGTTTTTATAATTTCTAATGGGTATTTTTTAATTTTAAAAACAATTTTTTGTTTTTGTTGTTTTGATAATTGACCTATCTTCACTTTATTAAAATCACTGATTAAATAATATGCTAATCGTTTTGGTAATAGTGATTTTATAAATGTTAATACTTCTTTTTTGGAATCATAATTATTTAAATCATCAAGCAATTTTTCAATATTTATTTTGGGTTTAAAATCAACATTAATGATTACAACTTCTTCTTTTAATTTTTTATAAACTTTTTCACTTATTTTAAAAATTGCAGGTCCACTTAAACCAGTATGAGTAAATAATAGTGACCCAGACACTTTCTCTTTATCTAAATAAATATCTACATCTTCAATTGTAATACCATTTAAATTATGGTTTTGTTTTGTTATTAAAAAAGTTTCTGCTGGATATACATCAGTTACATCTTGTTTTATTTTTTTTGCTAAACGATATCCATCACCATTAGAACCAGTTTGAGGATAACTAAATCCTCCTGTCGCTATAATAATGTTTTTTGTTTTATATATATCTTGATTTGTTTTAACTATCTTTATTTTCTCATCTAATACTAAATCTTTTACATTTTCATTTAATTTTAATTCAACTTTATATTTTTTTAGTTCACTTATTAAAGCTTCAATTATTGAAAAAGAACTATTACTAACAGGAAATACTCTATCTTCGTTTTCAATCTTAAGTTTAACTCCTAATTTATTAAAATAATCCATTATTTCTTTTGGCCCAAAAGAAGTTAGGGTACTATATAAATTTTTGCTATTGACTGGTAATTGTTCAATAAATACTTTTAGTGGTTTAAAATTAGTTAAATTACATCTTCCACCACCAGTTAGTTCTAATTTTTTAAGTATTTTTTCGTTTTTTTCTATCAATAAAACTTTTTTATTGCGACTACCCGCCTTGATACTAGCCATTACTCCAGCAGGTCCAGCACCAATAACAATTACATCATACATAATCCACCTTCTTTGTTAAACAATTATTATTTTATTCTACTTGGATTCTTTTGAACAGATATTTTGTTAGGAACAGTAGTTGCTATTAAATCATACTTAATAGATAATTCATCGGTTCCTTCCATACTTACTTTTAAAATAGCGTTATCATTATCTTGAATAAAAAAATCATACTCATCACCTGCTGATAAAATATCTTTTACTTCCTCTAAATAATAATCGTCACAAAAGACTTCATTTATACTATTTTTAGTTAAAAATTGTGCTAAAGAAGTTATATCCACTTTATAATCTTTTATCTGCTTACAAAAATCTTCTGATTTCATATTAGTTAATAATATATTATCCTCAATCACGTTTTTTAAAACATTTTCATCATATATAAAATATTTTTTACTTTTCTCGCGACTTAAAGCATTAATTAATTTCTCATAACCATCTATTTCACCATTTTTAAGTAACACTCTTATATCATCTATTTCATCTTTTGTATCTTCTTTTGAAAAAGAACACCCTTTAATCTCGTCAAATTCAATAGAATCATCAATAACAAAATTTGTTAAAGTTTCATAAAAGTCTTTATTCAATTTATAATTTTTTCGATTATAAACTGATTCTCTAAATGGTTCATCAATAATTAAATCAGAATATCCAAATATTTTATGACTTATAAAATTAATATTATTCTGACTTATATTTCTACCACTTATATAAGATTTTAAATCATCAAAATTATCTTTTTTAGACATATTACATAAATTGCATAATTGTGGAATTTGATTTATATATTCTTTTTTAATGTCCCCGTTTTGATATTTTTGTTCTATTATTCTATTATATAAATAATAATCGGGTTGAAATTGACTATTATAAAGTCTCTCTAAATTGCACAGATTTTCTTTACTTGGATTATTTGATATTCTACTTGTAAATTGAGATAGAATAAGACTTTCGACTCTTTCAATGTCTTCTAATAATTGAACATCATCAGAATTAGTTCCTAAATTAGATATAATAAAATTATAGTTTTTAGCTAGTTCTTTCAATGTTCCTTTTTGCATAAGTTCTGCTGCTATTGGAGGCAAATAAGAAGTGCTAAATAATAAGTGCATTTTACTAGGCTCTTTTAAAAATCTATCTAACAACTCATCTCCAAATACAAGTTGTAATTGATGACCAAAATCAGGGACATATGCATTTACCCTTTTTTTTATATTTATTCCGTAATATTCACAATATTTTTCTTCTGCTAAAGTTGTAAAAACTTCACTTAAATATTTGTTGTCTCTATCTTCATTAAATTCTTTCGTTAGTACATGAACAAATTCGTGAAATATAGTTTTTCCTATATATTGTTGATCTTTTAAAATTTTTATTTCGCGAGTTTTCAAATTGTAATTACCAACACAATTAGCAACTAAATCATCAGTAAAAATAATGTCAGATTCTAAATTTGTATTAATTCTATTTATTATTTTTTCATTACTTAATTTATTTGGAAATATATTTTGAAAATCTTCAATAAATTGATTTATGGTTTGTTGAGTTTCTTGGTTATATTTTTCCAATTTATACATCTTACACCTAATTAAATAAAATATCCGGATTTAATTCTTCTGGTGTTTTCCAATCAATATCAAAATTTTCTTTCAAAATACTTTTTTTAACATTCCAATAAATTACTATATAGTTAGGGGTATCAGAATTTATACCTTTTTTTTCTAGTTGTAGTTCTGTTAATTTTTCTACTAGCGGTAAAACCTTTTTAAATTCCTCTTTTTCTTCTATTTCATCATATATCATAGTACCCTCCTACCGATTATTATAGCATAAAAAAAAAAGATAACAAAGTTATCTAAATCATAATTAATATTTATCAATTTCTTTTAATTTCTCATTATATATGGTACATACCTTATCTAAATCAGCTATTAGTAGATCAACTTCATCAAAATTTTTCAATCTCGCTCCTGAGGCCATAGCATGACCACCGCCACCATATTTAGCAGCTGTTGTATTTATAACCGGACCTCTAGAACGAATAGATACTTTAATAACATCATTGTTTTTATCCACCGAAAACATTGCCCAGGAATAAACTTCATTTATATAATTAAAGTTATTAATCATATTGCCTGCCGTTGAAGCATCAACTCCATATTCTTTTAAAATCTCATCATCGATTTTAATATATGCGAATCCATTTTCAGTTACTGTCATGTTGTGTATTACATATCCTTGAAATCTTACTTCTCTGATTGGTCTTAAATACAAAGCTTCATATAATCCGGTAAGTTCAATGTTTGTTTTTTTAATCATCTTTGACACTAATTTAAAGGTCTTAGGAGTCGTATAACTAAATAAGAATCGATCGGTATCAGATACAATACCAATAAATATTTTTTCAGCTGCTTCTTTAGTAAGAGTTAATCTTGTATTAAATATAAACTCTAATACTAATTGACAAGCACTTGAAGCTGTTGAATCAATTGCTTCAATATTGCAAAATTTTTCAACAAAAGGATGATGATCAATTTTTATTTTGTATTCAAAACGATTAGGATTAACACCATCGACTCTTCTTCTATCTGGTGTATCTAATACTATTAATAGTGAATCTTCGTACATATCTTCTTCAAATCTATCTAATTGACCAATATATTTGAAGTTTGATGCGGGTGCCCCTATAGCATACACTTTTTTGTGTGGATAAGTATTTTTTATAACATCCCTTAGGGCTATAGTCGATGATAGTGCATCTGGATCAGGTCCAACATGTCTAGCAATGACAATTTTGTCATATTTTCTTATTTTCATCCATATTCTAAACCACTTTATATTCATAATACCTACTTTCTATTAAATCAATTCAAAAGTATCTTTTGCAATCATTATTTCTTCATCAGTCGGAATAACATAACATGGTATTTTCGAATCTTCTGATGTAATTTTTACTTCTCTACCTCTGCTATTATTTGCTTCTCCATTTAGTTTAATTCCCATAACTTCTAATCCTTCAATAACTTGTGCTCTTGTCAATAGAGAGTTTTCTCCAACACCTGCTGTAAATACAATAGCATCAACACCATTCATTTCAAAATAGTATTTAGCAATATAATCAATTATTCTTCTAACATACATTTTTTGCGCTAAAACACAACGCTCATTACCGTCTTTTATACCCTCTTCGATATCTCTTGAATCACTGCTGATTCCACTTATTCCTAGTAAACCACTTTCCTTATTCATAATATTGGTTACTTCTTCAATACTTAGTCCTGTTTTATCCATAATATATGGAATAATTGTTGCATCTATATCACCGCAACGAGTTCCCATTATAAGACCAGCATTAGGCGTTAATCCCATTGATGTATTAATACATTTGCCGTTTTCTACTGCACTTATACTAGCACCATTACCAATATGACAAATTATTGTTTTTATATCTTGTCGACCTAATATTTCATTTATTCTCTCAGATACATATTTGTGACTCGTTCCATGAGCACCATATCTTCTTGCCTTATATTTAGTATACCAATCATATGGTAAACCATATAAAAATTGTTCAACTTTCATTGTTTGATGAAAAGCTGTATCAAAAACTGCTGTTTGTGTTGCATTTGGTATTACTTCTTGAGCAGCTCTTATTCCGATTATAGCCGCCGGATTATGTAGCGGCGCTAAAGAAGCAAATTCTTCTATTTTAGCAATTACTTTTTCATCAATAACAACTGTTTTATCAAAGTAATCACCACCTTGAACAATTCGATGTCCAATACCTTTTATTTCTTCTAATGACTCAACAATATTATTATTAATTAATTCCTCAACTAAACTTGTAAAAGCCACTTTATGGTTTGGTAACGATAACTCTTTTTTTGTTTTTTCACCATTGATTTTAATTGTATAAAAACTATTATCAATACCAATCCGTTCAAAATTTCCGGAAATTAAATCCTTTCCTTCAGGCATTTCATATAATTTGAATTTTAATGATGAACTACCTGCATTAACTGATAAAACTTTCATATTTCCTCCTAAATCTCATATTCATAAAAACCACAATTTTCAATATAAACTCCTCCAAAATTACCATCTTCAGGAATTCCATTAAAATAATAATAAAGTACTTTTATTATTCCACTATGTGTTACAATTGCTATTTTTTTATTATCATATTTTTCTTTTAACTCAAGCAAAAAATCTCTTGACCTATTATATAAATCTTGAATATTTTCTGCTTTTTCATATTTTTTATTTAAATAATAATTCCAATATTCCTCTAAATTCACCTTATGTTTCGATAAACCTGTAAATTCACCATGATCTCTACCAATTAATTTTTGATTATAAACTATTGGAATTTTATTGTCACTTAAAATTTCTGATGTTTTTTTACATCTTTCAAGTGGAGAACTGATTATTAAGTCAATACTTTTATCTTTCAACTTTTCTCTTAAATCTATACATTGTTTTATTCCCTCATCATTTAAACCATTATTTATTCTTCCTTGTAGTTGATTACCTGCATTGACTTCTGTTTTGCCATGTCTAATAAGATATATTTTCATTAATTCTTATTTTTCATATGAGGGAATAATATAACTTCACGAATGCTCTCACTATTAGTAATCATCATTACTAATCGGTCAATTCCCATTCCCATACCACCTGCTGGAGGCATACCGTATTCTAAAGCTTCAACAAAATCAATATCCATTTCATTAGCTTCTTCATTTCCTAGTTCTTTTTCTTTAATTTGATTTTCAAATCTTTCATATTGATCAATTGGATCATTTAATTCAGTAAATGCATTAGCGTATTCACTACCTACTATAAACAATTCGAATCTTTCTGTAAATCTTGGATCTTTACTCTTTCTTGCTAAAGGACTTATTTCAACCGGATGACCATATACAAAAGTAGGATCAATAATTGTCTCTTCTACATATTTTTCATAGAAAGCATTAACAATATGTCCGTATAAAAAATGTTCTTCAACATGGATATCATGTTCGTTTGCTAATTTTTTAGCATCTTCAAAAGACATGTTATCAAAGAAATTTATTCCAGTTTTTTCCTTAATACCATCTACCATATGAAGTCGTTTAAACTTTGGTTTTAAGCTTATATCATAACCTTTCCACTTAATGTCATAGGTTCCTAAAACATCCATTGCTACTTGTCCAATTATGTTTTCAGTTAAATCCATCATACCTTCTAAATCACTATATGCCTTATATACTTCAATTGTAGTAAATTCTGGATTATGATTTCTATCCATTCCTTCATTCCTAAATAATCTGCCTATTTCATATACAGCATCCATTCCACCAACTAAAAGTCTTTTTAAAGGTAATTCGGTTGCTATTCTTAAGTAAAATTCCATATCTAAAGCATTATGATGCGTTACGAAAGGTCTTGCTGCAGCCCCTCCTAAAATAGACCCTAGTACTGGAGTTTCAACTTCAACATATCCTAAATTATCTAAATAATGTTGAATAGAACGAATTATTTTTGGTCTTGCAAAAGCAACTTTTCTTGCTTCTTCATTCACAATTAAATCAACATATCTTCTTCTAAATCTTTCTTCAACATCTGATAATCCATGAAATTTTTCAGGAAGTGGCTTTAAAGCCTTTACTAAATGGATATATTTGTTAGCATGAACACTTAATTCACCAGTATTTGTCTTAAATACATATCCTTCGATTGCTATAATATCTCCCAAATCAGAATCCTTAAATATTTCATAATTTTCTTCGCCTATATTATCTTTACGAACATAAACTTGAATTTGACCAAATTTATCTTGAATATGCATAAATCCAGTCTTTCCACTACGACGTTTAGTCATAATACGACCTGCAATTAAAACATTATCTTTTATTTCTTCTAATTCTTCTTTACTTTTTTCTAAATGTTTTTCCTTTATTTGTTTTGAATCACTTGTCAAATCAATACGATTTCCAAAAGGATCAACTCCTAAACTTCTTAACTTTTCTACTTTTTCTCTTCTTACTAATTCTTGTTCTGTAAATTCTCTCATTCTTTCACCTCTATAATTTTAGTATTAGTCCAAATATCTTGAAGACCTCTACCATCTTTGCTTTTTAACATAAATGCAATTGTTACAATCAACAATATAAATTGTCCTAAACTTAGGAATATTGTTACTAAAAAATACGATGTACTTGGTAGTATATATAACACTGATAAAGACAATAGCATTTGTAATAAACCATTAATAATAAAATTTCTGATAATAAGATCATTGATTGTAAGATCTTTATTAACTCCAACAACTTTTATGCCACATTTCCGTTTTCCAATAGTTGCGCCATCATTATAAAATGGCAATATAACAAAATATAATAAAATAAATATAATATCGATAACTACATAAATAACATTTTCTTTTGATAATTGATAATTTATATCAATTGTTTGATTAATATATTTATCGACAGTTATTTCGTTTTTTATTACTTTTTCTTGTACTTCTTCTAATTCTTTTAGCAAATTTTCGTGATTACTACTTTTAGGAATTACTGCTTGTACTAACGAAACAATAATAGATAATATTACTATATCAATTATATACGCTATCGCTCTAGTTTTAAACTTTACCATTTTTCTCCTCCTTGTAATTATTTAATAAGTTAAGAATTTCTTCAACTTTTTTTGATTTAAATATTTCTTGTTTTAATTTATTAACATTAGGCATTCCTTTTAAATACCAAATGACATGACTTCTTATTTCAAGTATAGCTCTTTTTTCATCTTTTGTTGTCTCTAATTTTGAAATATGTTTTTTTATCATTTCAATTTTTTCTTCTATTGTAATTTTAGTTGGCAATATATCATGTTCTAAATAATCAATACACTCTTTTATTATCCAAGGATTTCCTAATACTCCTCTTCCTATCATCACAGCATCACAACCAGTTTCATCGATCATTTTTTTAGCATCGAAACAAGTACGAATATCACCATTTCCAATAACCGGAATATTAACATTTTCTTTTACTTTTTTTATTATATTCCAATCGGATTTACCTTCGTAACCTTGACTTTTTGTTCTAGGATGAATTGCAATAGCACTTGCGCCCGCTTTTTCACATATTTGCGCTATTTCAACTGCATTGATACTTTTACCATCCCAACCACTTCTAATTTTAACAGTAACTGGAATTTTAACTGTTTCTACAACAGATTTTACTATATCATACACCTTTTCTGGGCTTTTTAACAAGGCACTTCCAGCCTGTGAAGATATCGCTACTTTAGGAACAGGGCATCCCATATTGATATCTATAATATCTGGTTTCATGTTTTCTTCAATATATTTTGCTGCTTTAACAAAAGAATCTTTATCACTTCCAAATATTTGTTGTGATATTGGTCTTTCTTCTTCAGTCATATAAAGCATATCCAGTGTTTTTTTAGATTCGTAACTAATTGCTTTATCACTTACCATTTCAGCATATATTAACCCACAGCCCATTTCTTTTATAATGGTTCTAAAAGCATTATTACAAATACCGGCCATAGGTGCTAAAACAACACGATTTTTGATTAAAACATTTCCGATTGTAAACATTATATCCCTCTATCTAACAATTATAACATAATAATAGGAATTTAGTTATGAAAATAAACAAAAAAAGTAGTAATTACTACTTTTATATTTTTTCAAGTCCACCCATATATGGTCTTAAAACTAGAGGTATATTTATAGTTCCATCAGCATTGTAATTATTTTCGACAAATGCTATTAATCCTCTTGGACTTGCTAATACCGTATTATTTAATGTATTCACATAATATGTGCCATCTTCACCTTTAGTTCTAATTCCTAATCTTCTTGCTTGGGCTTCTCCTAAAGTAGAACAACTTCCTACTTCATAATATTTCTTTTGTCTTGGACTCCAAGCTTCAACATCACAACTTTTAACTTTTAAATCTGCTAAATCACCACTACAACATTCAAGAGTTCTTAGAGGTATATCTAGATTTCTAAATAATTCAACAGTATAACTCCACATTTTATCATACCAGTCCATAGCATCTTCTTCTTTACATAAAACAACCATTTCTTGTTTTTCAAATTGGTGAACTCGATAAATTCCTCGTTCTTCTAATCCATGAGCACCAACTTCTTTTCTAAAACATGGAGAATACGATGTCAATGCAATTGGTAATTCCTCTTCTTTAACAATTTGATCTTTATATTTACCAATCATAGAGTGTTCACTAGTACCAATTAGGTATAAGTCTTCACCTTCTATTTTATACATCATTGCTTCCATTTCTGTAAAACTCATTACACCAGTTACTACATCTCCTCTTATCATAAAAGGTGGTATACAATAAGTAAAACCTTTTTCAATCATAAAATCTCTAGCATAACTCAACATTGCTGAATGTAATCTCGCTACATTTCCCATCAAATAATAAAATCCATATCCAGATGTTCTTGCTGAACTATCTTTATCTAAACCATTAATTTTTTCTAAGATATCAGCATGATGTGGTATTTCATATTCTGGTATAACT
>JAQUGJ010000115.1:0-3178 GCA_028684255.1 Bacilli bacterium
TTGGTGCATGTTTTTCGTTAGAAAAAAAACCGGTAGTTTCTATTTCAGGTGATGGAGGTTTTCAAATAAATATTCAGGAACTTCAAACGATTAAGAGAAATAATTTACCCATTAAAATAGTTATTCTTAATAATCATTGCCTAGGTATGATACGCCAATTCCAAGACAGTTATTTTGAAAGTCAATATACATCTACAGTTTGGGGTTATTCAGCACCAGACTTTGTTGCTTTAGCAAATGCTTATGGTATTAAAGCTTTCAGAGTTGATAAAGAAGATGAAATAGAAATGGGATTAAATAGAATGTGGGAAAATCCAAATGAACCATTTCTATTGGATGTTTCACTTGATATTCACACTAATGTTTATCCCAAAATGTTATTTGGTAATCCATTGACGGAAATGGAAGGTGAAAATAACTTTTAGTTAGTAATGAAAGAGCAACTTTTAACAATAGCAATTCCCACGTACAACAGAGCTGAATTATTAAATTATGTGCTTGCTAATTTAATAGATACCATTTCTGATTTTAATTTAGAAATTATAATATGTGATAATGCATCAACAGACAATACAGCAGATGTAGTAAGAAAGTTTAAACTAAAATATGAGAATATATTTTATTTCTGTCAGAAAAGTAATATTGGTTTTGATAGAAACCTATTAAATTGTTACAAAAATTCAAGATCAGAGTATATATGGGTTATGAGTGATTATTATGCAGTAGAAGTATTGCAATTAAAAAAAATTTTATATCAACTTAAAAAAGGTGACTTAGATGGAATCGTTATAAATGAATCAAATAGAGTTAACAACATTAATTCTAAAATGTATAATGATATTTCGGTTTTAATATCTGAGCTAGGTTGGCATATGTCATTACTTGGATCATGTATTATAAAGAAAAAACTAATTGAAAATGTTACATACGAAAGATATCTTAATACTGGTTTCATTCATTTCGGTTGTTTTTTTGAGAGTCTCGCTTTAATAGACGATTTAAGAATCTATTGGATCCATGAAAACTCTATTACTAATATAAAAAAGAAAGTCCTAGAAGCACGTAACATTAAAAAGGGTACTTGGTTTAATAGACTATTTGAGTTATTTGCTACTAAATGGTTTTGTACTGTTATGTCTCTGCCACATCAAATTGACATAAATTCAAAACTTAAATGCGTTAGAGATCATGATAGGAATACTCATATTTTTTCAATCAGATCAATTTTAGGAAATATAGTAAATAATACTTTATCTGTAGATGATTATAGAAACAATAAAATCTTTCTTCGGTACGTGACGGAAGTTGAAATTTGGAAAATTAATTTAATATTCTTCGCACCTACATTTCTATATCGGTTTATTAGTTCAATAAAAACATTAACGAAGAATATTCTAAATGGATAATAGATCTGCACGAATTGGAAAAAATACGTTTATGTTGAACATACGTATGTTTGTTATACTTGTTATTACACTTTATACATCACGTATAATTTTATCAACCCTTGGAATTGTAGATTTTGGAATTTATAACGTAGTTGGAGGTATTGTAATTATGCTTTCGTTTATAAGTTCAACAATGTCATTATCAATTAACAGATTTCTTGCATTCGAAATTGGACGAAAAAACAATATTCAGTTAAAACGAGTATTTAGTTTAGCCGTTTTATTACAATTCATTATCGCGTTAGTTATATTAATTATAAGTGAAACTCTGGGTCTGTGGTTTTTGAAAACACAACTGCATATACCTATCGAGAGAATGGAAGCAGCAAATTGGGTTTATCAATTTAGTATTCTATCCTTTATTGTTATTGTTCTACGTGTTCCTTTTAACGCTAGTATAATTGCTCATGAAAATATGAAAATATATGCCTACATAAGCATTATAGAGGCATTACTTAAATTAATTGTTGTATATTTATTAATAATAATCTCCTTTGATAAGTTAAAAATATATTCTTTTCTGAACTTTTTTGTGACATTATCAGTTTCATTTTTCTATTATATTTATGCAAAAAAGAAATACAGTGAATGTTCTTTTTCTTTTTACTGGGAAAAGACACTTTTTAAATCTTTAGTAAGTTACGCTGGTTGGAGTACATTCGGTAATATGTCATCTGTAGTTGTAAGCCAAGGACAAAATATATTATTAAACGTTTTCTTTGGTCCGCTTGCTAATGCGGCTAGAGGAGTATCATATCAATTAAGCGGAGCAGTTTCAAGCTTTATCACAAATTTTTATACTGCTATTAACCCACCAATTGTAAAATCATACGCAGAGAATAATAAAAAATATTTTCTTACTTTGATATTTGAAGGCACTAAGTTAACATCTTTTTTAATGCTTATGATGTCTATCCCATTAATTTTAGAGATGGACTTTATTTTGGATCTTTGGTTGGATGATGTACCACCTGAGGCACCTATGTTTTGTCGATTAATCTTAATAAATTCAATAATTTATTATTTTCCTACTCCTTCTGTAATTGCTCTACAAGCTGCAGGAAAGATTGCTAAACTTCATTTAACCACAGGAAGTATTAATATGTCGAATTTGATTATTTCTTTTTTTTTCTTGCGCAGAGGTTACAATGCCAACATAGTATTTATAGTGCAAATATGTGTAAGTTTGGTTTTAACGTTAGTAACAATCTTTTTACAAACAAAACAACTCAAAATCTCAATAATTAATTATATTAAGCAAGTAATTTTACCCTTTTTGATTATTTTAATCGTAACTACCTCCATAATTAGTTTTATTTGGACCCAATTAGATTATGGATTTATTAGACTAGTTATCACAATTATATCTTCGATAATTACTGTTTTATTTGCCGGATTTTTTCTTGGTACTACAAAAGATTCAAGAAATAAACTACTTAGTTATATTGTATTGAAATATATTAAAAGATAATAATGACTCACTAGTGTCCCGTTAAGATTCGCTGAAACTGAATAAGTTAGGAAAATCATCCACGGGAGTTGAAATTTGATATTTGTTAAACAATTGATTTACCGGGATTTTCTCAAACAGCACAAAGCCTATAGTCTGAGAAAAAGTATATAAAGACTGCTCAATACACATCTGTTTCCTGGCCAGAGCCAACAACAGGAAGTCGCAGACAGCAATCCAAATTTGAGTATAAACGGCATTCTCGGAAGTGCCATAGAAA
>JAQUGJ010000116.1:0-3174 GCA_028684255.1 Bacilli bacterium
GCGAGCATTCCACCACTAACGCCAGGGATTATTTTTCCTAAGCCAATTATTAGCCCTTTTATAAACAAAATCATGATTTCACCTAATTAATCTTATTGTTATCAAATTGCATATATGATAAAATAGTTATTGGAAAGAGGGATAGTATGTATGATGTTGGTATAGTTGGTTGTGGACCGGCAGGTATCTTTACAGCCTTAGAATTATTAAAGGCAAATCCTAATTTAAAAATAATAATGCTTGATAAAGGCAAAAATATAAAAACGAGAGGTTGTCCTAAAAAACAAACTATAAAATGTATTGAATGTCAACCTTGTAGCATATCTTCCGGCTTTGGTGGTGCTGGAGCATTCAGTGATGGGAAATTATCACTTTCTAAAGATGTAGGTGGATGGTTAGAAGACTATGTTGGCGAAGAAAAATTAAACGAATTAATCGATTATGTCGATAAAGTATATATCGAATATGGTGGCACTAAAAAGATATCCTACAATCAAAAATTTGCAGAACAAATGGAATACGATTGCAGTAAAGTTGGTTTAAGATTTGTTAAATGTCCAATAAGACATCTAGGTACAGAAAAAAGTGCAGCTATTATGGATAGAATGTACGATTACTTGTTATCTTTTAAAAATGTTACCATTTTAACTTTAAAAGAAACAATAGATGTGGATTTTAAAAATAAAGTAATTATAACCAAAGACAATAGATATCCATGTGAAAACATAGTTTTAGCAGTTGGTAGAAGCGGTTCTGAGTGGTTATATAACAAATGTAAAGAAAACAAAATTAAAAGTGTCAACAATCAAGTTGATATTGGTGTTCGTGTTGAACTTCCAAGGTCTATAACAGATGCTTTAACAGATCAATTATATGAATTTAAAATATATAACACATCTAAGACAACTGAAAATGTCGTTAGAACATTTTGTATGAATCCGGGTGGTTTTGTAACCCAAGAGAATTATGATGATAATTTAGCGTGTGTAAATGGGCATAGTTTTAAAAATGAAAAAAGCAATTTAACTAATTTTGCTCTATTAGTTTCAGCGCATTTTACAGACCCTTTTGATAAACCAATCGAATATGGAAAATACATTGCCAGACTTTCAAATATGCTTACAGGTGGCAAGATAATGGTTCAAAGGTTATGTGACTTAAAAGAGGGTAAAAGATCTACTGCTAATCGTATAAAAAAATTAACTTATACTCCTACTTTAGCAGATGCTGTTCCTGGAGACTTGTCGTTCGCACTTCCTGGAAGAATATTAAACGCTATTTTAGAAACATTTGATGAATTAGAAAAAATTTGTCCTGGAATATCAGGAAAAGATACTATTTTATATGGTGTAGAGGTTAAATTTTATTCTTCAAAAATAATTGTAAATAATAACTTAGAAACTGCAAGTAAAGGCATATACGCTATAGGGGATGGTGCAGGAATCACAAGAGGATTAATGCAAGCTTCCATAAGTGGCGTTATTGCTGCTAGAGATATATTAAAAAAACAGGATTGACCTGTTTTTTTTAAACCCCCTCATAATTATTCTTTTTTCTTAAATAAACTTTCCTTAAAAAGTCAATTGGAATTACAGTTGTTGCTAGCAAAATAATAGCAATCAGTTCTTTAAACATTAATCCATTAGTCCTAAATAAAGTGCCACCAAAATAAATAAGTATCAACTGAATAATTACAATAAGCAATATAATAAACAAAAACACTTTATTTTTACTAATATTTGCAAAAATATTTAACCTGTTAGTTCTAGCATTAAAACAATTAAAAATTGAAACAAATATAAATAATCCAAAAAATGCTGTTAAAATAGTTAATTGATTGTTTCCAAATAAAGCATTTAATAAATCGCTTTTTAAAAATATAATACACAATAAAGAAGAGTAAATCCCTGTAAATAGTATTGCTTCTATCATATATTTATTAACAATTTGTTCATCTTTTTTCTTAGGATGTTCTTCCATATATTCCTTTAATGGAGGCTCAAAAGAGAATGCTAAGCCAGCTAAAGTATCCATTACCATATTAATCCATAACATTTGTATAACTGTTACTGGTGTTTCTATTCCAATAAAAGGTCCGACAATTGATAAACTAACTGCACATAAATTGACTGTTAATTGAAATATTATAAATCTTCTAATACTTTTAAATATTGTTCTACCATATAAAATTGAAGTTCCAATTGAATTAAAACTATTATCAAGTAAAACAATATCAGAAGCTTCCTTTGCCACCTCTGTTCCACTACCCATTGCAAATCCTACGTCAGCCTGTTTTAAAGCCGGTGCATCATTAACGCCATCTCCAGTCATTCCAACTACCAAATCCATTTCTTGACAGATTCTTACTAATCTACTTTTATCTTGTGGCAATGCTCTTGCAATTACCTTTAATGAAGGTAATATTTTTTTTATTTCTTCATCTGTTTTCATATCAAGCTCACTACTAGTTAAAACAATACCACCTTCTAATAAATTTAATTCCTCGGCAATATTAATCGCCGTTTCTTTATTATCACCCGTTATCATAATAATATTTATATGAGCTTTTTTAACAGTTTCAATTGTCTCTTTAACATCATCTCTTATTTCATCTTTTATAGCAACTAAACCAATATAAGTTAAACTTTTTACATTTTCTTTAAAAGAAGCCATAACTAAAACCCTAATACCTTTTTTAGTATATTGTTCTATATCCCTATTTATCTCTCTTTTACTCAATAAACTTTTAATATTCCCGTCATCATCATAATATTTTGTACAATAAGGAATAATTTTTTCTGGAGCACCTTTTATTAGTCCTAAACCACTTCTTAAAGTAACCATTGAAAATTTATTTTTACTATCAAAAGGAATAACTTTAATAACGTCTTTTTCTACCGGCTCTTTAAAAAAATTTGCCAAAGCCTTATCTGTTGTATTTCCACCAATCACGTCCCCATCATAATTTGATTCATTATTTACAAGCATTGAAGTCTTGGCAATTTCATATATTCCTTTTTTTTGAAGTTCAAA
The DNA here is from genome assembly GCA_028684255.1 of Bacilli bacterium. Classification (GTDB taxonomy): domain Bacteria; phylum Bacillota_I; class Bacilli_A; order RF39; family UBA660; genus CAKOQQ01. The sequence goes on from JAQUGJ010000116.1 coordinate 3,034, forward strand.
CACATTCTTATAACGCCTTAAAGATGCTGTTACAAACTCAGATACTTCTAACTTTCCTTTTGTTAAAGTACCTGTTTTATCTGTTAATAAAACATTTATATTTCCAGCAGTTTCAATTCCTACTAGTTTTCTAACAAGTAC
>JAQUGJ010000117.1:0-3169 GCA_028684255.1 Bacilli bacterium
GGTTTTAATCTATTAGCTTCTTCTGGTGACACAAATATCTCTTTATGATTTATATATCCACCAGCAATTGAAATATCTAAATTGTTTTGCATACTTCTTCCGAAGATAGCAATTTTACGATTATTTCTTTTACAAGTATCTACAATGTGTTTTAAACGATAGACATTAGATGCAAAAGTAGCAATAATGATACGACCATTATGTCTTAGAAAAATATCACCTAAAGCTTCGTCAACTTTAGACTCACTTATCGAAAATCCATCATTTAAAGCATTTGTACTATCACTTAAAAGTAAGCTAACACCTTGCTTTCCTAATGTTGCCATTTTACTCAAATTAGACATTGGACCTATTGGTGTTAAATCAAATTTAAAGTCACCAGTCGATATAATTTTACCGTTTGGTGTATGAACACAAATACCATGTGAATCAGGAATAGAGTGGGTAGTTGTAAAAAACTCCACACTCAAATTCTTAAACTTTATATGATCTTTCTCCGTATATACAAATAAATTTTTAAATGCTATATTTCTTTCTTCTAGTTTACCTTTTATTAAACCTACTGCATGGTTAGGAGCATATATAAATGGGATATTCACTTTTTGTAATAAAAATGGAATAGCGCCTATATGATCCTCATGACCGTGTGTAATAAATAAAGCTTTAATATTTTTTTCTTTACTTTTTAAAAAACTAATATCTGGAATGATGTAATCAATCCCCATTAAATTTCCACCTGGAAATGTAACGCCCGCATCAATAATAATAATTTCATTACCATGCATTACTACATACATATTTTTACCGACTTCTCCAAGGCCCCCTAATGCAAAAATCTTGGTGTCATTGCCTTCTTTAAATTTCATAATTTCTCCTTTCTTTTCATAAAAATTAACTAATTAATTATACCTTTTTTTTTACTAATTGTCAAAAAAAATAAAACAATAAGCCATTTAATTATTTTTTTGAATTAATATATAGATATTTATCTCTAAATAGTGTAAAATGAATATAGAAAAGTAGGTGCATATAATGGGACTGTTTGATGGAATAAAAAAACTTTTCAATAAAGATGAAATAAATATTTATGATAAAGGATTAGAAAAAACAAGAAAAGAATTTAATTCAAAATTAAGTATATTAAATACAAAATATAAAAAAATAACCGAACAATATTTTGAAGAATTAGAAGAAATCTTAATAATGGCTGATATTGGTGTCAATACCGTTATGGATTTTATTGATAAATTAAAACATCGTGTAAAAAAAGAAAACATAGTTGATTCAGAAGATTTAAAAGAAATTATAGTCGACGAAATGTTTATTATCTATATCAATAATCAAGTAATCGTCAACAAAATAAGCTATAGTCAAGAAGGTCCAACTGTTATATTGTTTGTTGGAGTCAACGGTGTTGGAAAAACAACGACAATTGGTAAAATAGCTCATAAAATGATCAAAGAAGGAAAAAGAGTCTTATTAGTAGCGGGTGATACCTTTCGTGCAGGCGCTAAAGAACAACTAATCGAGTGGGGTGAAAGAGTTAACTCTAAAGTTATTAGTAGTGATTCAAAAGATGCCTCAAGTGTTATTTATGATGGATTAAATACTGCAAAGCAAGAAAACTATGATGTCGTATTAATCGATACAGCTGGAAGACTTCAAAATAAAGCTAACTTGATGGGTGAATTAGAAAAAATAAATAAAGTTATAGGTAATATAATACCAAATGCTCCTCATGAAACCCTTTTAGTAATTGATGCAACTACTGGACAAAATGGAATCAGTCAAGCTAAAAGTTTTCAAGAAATTACTAATATTACAGGTATTGTATTAACTAAACTAGATGGTACTGCTAAAGGTGGAATCGTTTTAGCAATCAAAGAAAACGTTAATATACCAGTTAAATTTGTTGGTTTAGGAGAAAAACAAGAAGATTTACAAGTTTTCGATATTGAAAAATATATATATGGTTTATTTAAAGATTGGGTAAGGTGATATTTTGAAAGGTAGTATGGAAGTAAAAAGAGAAAAGGATCATGCAAAAATAGTCTATAAAAACGAACCGGAATTTTTAGTACAGGTAATACTTTCAATTGCAACTGTAGCGTTTTGGATTATGTCTTTATTTGTAAGGGATTTATTTGTTGTTGTAGAAATTCTATTAGGGTTATTTATGTTTTCTTTTGCATACAACAATTACAAGATTTTCAAAAGAAAAACAACGGCAATTATTTGTTTGATAATTGGGATCTTATTTATTATAATGGCGGTAATATAATGAAAGAACATGTATATTTAATCAATTTGTTTGATTATTATGGTGAGTTATTAACCGAAAAACAAAGACAATATTTTGAAGAATATTATTTTCAGAATTTGACTTTACAAGAAATAGCAGATAATAATAGTATAAGTAGGAATGCAGCATTTAAACAAATAAAAAATGCTTGCAATAAATTAAATTATTATGAAGAAAAATTAAGTTTATATCAAAAATCAGTTAAATTAAAAGAGATAATATCTCCTTTAGATGACATAATGAAAGAAAAAATAGAAAAAATAATGTAGGTGATTATATGTTTGGAAAAATTATTTATATAAGTGATACAAGTGCGAGAGTAGAATTAAAAGCAGAAGCTGCTTTAGCAACTAACCTTATGAATGTACACGTTGTATTTGAAGATCAAGGCAATAAGATATTAGGAGAGATTTATGAGATAACTTCTAATTATGTAACAGTTACCTTTTTAGGACAATTTCTTGGTAATAAATTTTTTGGTGGTATTATTAGAAAACCAACTTTATCTTCTCAATTGAGAATAATAACTTCTCAAGAACTTGCAGTAATAGTTGGCAATAAGGAAAATGAAAATTTCTTAATCGGTGGAAGTGTACTTTACAATAATTATCCAATAATGGTAAATATTAACGATTTCTTTAGTAACCACTTTGCTATTTTTGGTAACAGTGGTAGTGGTAAATCTTGTGGAGTAGCGCGTATTATTCAAAATTTATTTAGTAACCCTAGTTTTCTACCTTATAATGCAAATTTTATGTTTTTTGATTCTTATGGTGAATATCATAATGCTTTTAAAGATTTAGGAAAAGATAATCCTAATTATAATTTTAAGTATTATAGTACTAATGAAGCAAATGACCCAGAACA
>JAQUGJ010000017.1:0-13157 GCA_028684255.1 Bacilli bacterium
CCTAGAAAAGAATATATAGCTCCCATCCATTCAGCATTACGACTTGTTAAGTAATCATTAACCGTAATAACATGAACTCCTTTTTCTTCTAAAGCATTTAAATATGCTGCAAAAGTGGTTACAAGAGTCTTTCCTTCACCTGTTTTTAATTCAGCTATATTGCCTTGATGAATTGCTATTGCACCTAATAATTGGCTGTAGAAAGCCTTTTCACCTAAGGTACGATATCCTACTTCTCTTACTACTGCATATGCTTCTGGTAAAATATCATCTAAAGTCTCACCTTTTGAAAGTCTTTCCTTAAATTCATTGGTTTTATTTTTTAATTCATCGTCGCTCAATTTAGAGGTTTCAGAATCTAATGCTTCTATCTTATCAGCAATTATTTTAAATTGTTCTAATGCTTTATATTCATGATCAAATATCTTTTTTAAAAAATTCATCTTGTTCATCCTTTCATCATATTCTATTTTATCAAAAAAATCGCTTTTTTAAAAGCAAAATTAAAAAAACCGTTTAAACGGTTTATTTTAAATCCATTATTCCATAATTACCATCTTTACGACGATATAATATAGCGATATTTCCTGTGTCAGCATATTTGAAAGCAAAAAACTCATGTCCTAATAATTCCATTTGGAGCAATGCTTCTTCCTCACACATAGGTTTCATATCTATAACTTTTCTTTTTACAATCGTTTTTTCTTCTTCATGAGGTTCTTCGATATTTTCAAATTTTAACTCAAAAACTTTGTCTATTTTATTTCTTTTGCTCATTCTTGTTTTATTTTTGCGAATTTGTCTTTCTAATTTCTCGACAACTAAGTCTACAGCAGCATACAAGTCTTTGTTGCTTACCTCTGCTCTTAGAATTAATTTTTTAACAGGAATAGTGACTTCTACAATACGGTCAATATCACGAATTCTTACAATCACTGTTGCACTTAATTCATCGGAATTTTCAAAATATTTCTCGATTTTTCCTATTTTTTCCTCAATATATACTTTGATTGCGGGCGTTAATTGAATATTTTTACCACGTATATTTAACTTCATATGTCATTCCTCCTATACTAATTATATCATAATTAAAAAAAAAACAATACTTATAAAATTTTTTACAAAAAAAAGTCATAAAGACTTTTGATTATACTAAAGATGGTTTAATTTCAACTACATTTTTTGCTTGTAATCCTTTATCCGTCCTTATAAGTTCAAACTCTACATGTTGTCCTTCAACTAATGTTTTATAACCTTCAGATAGAATAGAACTATAATGAATGAAAATATCTTCACCTTCTTTGTATTCGATAAAACCATACCCCTTATCATTGTTAAACCATTTAACTTTACCTCGCATATTAAAATCTCCCTTCCTTATTGGCTTACAATTTTAATATACTATTTTGGATATTGACTTTCAAGAAATATGAAACCCAAAAAATCGACATATTTTGCAAAAAGAGAGTTATTTATAAAAAAAAAGACTATTTGTCTTTATTTTTTTTAATACCATCAATTGCTCTTAATATTTCTAACGGAACAGCAAAGATGATTGTATTTGATTGATCGGAACTAACATCATTTAAAGTTGATAAAGTTCTTAAATGTAGTGATCCTGGCGAATTACCTAATATTTCTGCAGCTTTTGCTAAATTACTAGCAGCCTCTACTTCACCTTGTGCTTTAGTAATAACTGCTGTTTTTTCTCTTTCTGCTTCTGCAGCTTTTGCAATAACTCTCTTCATTTCCTCGGGTAATGAAACATCTTTAAGTTCAACGTTTTCTACTTTTATTCCCCAATTGTCTGTAGCTTCATCAATTACTCGACATATTTCTGAAGATATTTTTTCTCTTTCACTTAAAAGTTCATCTAAAGTTACTGATCCTACAATATTTCTCATCGTTGTTTGCGCTAATTGACTAACTGCATAATAGAAATTTTCAACTTCTAAAATAGCTTTAGATGCATCAAAAACCTTATAGTAAATTACTGCATTGATCCTTATTGAAACATTATCTTTAGATATCGTCTCCTGTTCTGGAACATCAACTGCTTTTGTTCTAATGTCTACTTTACGATAAGATTGAAAAATCGGTATTATCATTCTCCATCCTGGTTCTAATATCTTAGTGAATTTCCCAAATGAAAATAATATTCCTCTTTCATATTCGTTTATTTGTTTAATTGAACTTAAAATTAAAATTATTGCTACTATTAATAAAAATACATCCATAAATTTACCTCCTTATTAAATTATACTCTTTTCACCGGTTTTTTCAATTGTAATTTTCCTATTTATATTAATCTTTTTATATAAATAAATTAATAGAGAACCTATTATTAAAGATATTATACTGATACTTAGGGCTAATGAATCCATTTTTCCCTTAACAGAATCAATTATATAAAAATCGTAATCTAGATTATTCTGAGCTAGAGTAAATAAAAATAAAGATAATAACCATACTGCTAAATATATAATTCCTAATCCTAAGGAAACAAATCCAGATATTTCTATGGGCGCTACTAGATCGTAGTTTATAAGTGCTATTAAAAGCATAAGAACAAATACAATCACTATTAATATAATTACATATTCATTATCATTTGAGAAATCAATTGATTTTTCCACCCATACCTTAATATCGTCTTCAATAAATTTATCATCTGCCATCATTTTTTCAGAGTTCTCAATTATTTCTAAAACTACATTATTTAATGTTTCGCGTTGATTGTTATTTAGTTTTTCTTTTTTATTTATTTTATTAATTAAATCTGATTGTAAATCTTCTGATTTAGAAAAATTATAATTTTTTTCTGTTAAACCGATAGTTTTACTTATTATATTGGTAAAATATAAATCAGTTTCTCTCTTTATTTTTGATTTGTTTACTATTTCAACTAAATCATCTTTGCCCATTTTTAAATTAAGATTACTATATAAATTATTTATCAAGTTCACATTGCCTTCATAATCAAAACCACTCGAAATGACGTTTTTAGCTTTTATAACTTGATATACCGTATTTTCACTGACAATATTTTTAAATATTATTAGTGTTGTAACCATAATCAGTGCAATTAACATAATAAATCCTAAAATCCAATTACAAATTTTAACAATAATTTTAAATAATTTCATAAACACCTCACAACTTACTTATTGCACACATTTTTGTCTAAAATATCTAAAGTTCCAATATAGTTTTTTTCTTTACAAATCAAAATAGCGTATTCATCACCTTTATATAAAGTGTAACCATCTTTTACTTCTTCTTTAAGATCAGCGTGAATGGCTAAATCTTTTAAATTATTGCTGCCTTCTGCTAAGTATTTAATTAAATTTATTTTTTGACTTCCTTTTTGTAATTTAACACTATCTAAACAATAAGTATATAAATCATTAGCAGAATTTTCATTGCTTATTTGATACTTTATTGTTTTACATTTATCAGATTTATCAACTGAAATTTGAAATTTTTCTTCTCTTATAAAAGATAACCCTGATTTAATTAAAGAATCAATACTTATAGTTTTATTTTCTAAAGCCTCTTTTACAGTTTGTTTTTTATTATTTTTTTTAATAAACGTTGTTGCATTTTTAATACAAGGATAATAATATTTATAATTTTCATCTTCATAAAATAGTTCTAAAGCTTCAGCACATATTTCTGTCTCATCGATTATTACAAAATCCACATCTTTAGGACATATAATATTTTCATTAAAAACAACATTAGAATTACAAATATCAACTTGGTAGAAAAGTCCTTTATATGTTTTAATATTGTCCTTAGTTTCTTTAATTGCTAAAAAAGGAATTTTGTTTGATTTAGCAATCAAATAATCTACCCCAAAAACAGAGACTATTACTAATATTAAAATGATTAAAAATATATAATTTTTTTTCATAAGACACCTCTTATACATTATATCAAATTATTACCAATTTTAACATAAGATATATATAATTGTTATAGATTTTAGATTATAATTAAGTTATAATAAAAGTGGTGATTGTATGATTAAAAAATTTAAATGGCATCGTCTTTTTATTCTTATTTTAGGTATTTTAGTATTTATAGTAGGATTTTGGTTTTTAATAACTTCTAATCAAAATATTAAAATGATTTATTTAATAAATATGGATATTGAAGAAGTAATCGAATATGCTAAAAAAAATAAAATTGATTATGAAATTATTGAAGAATATAGTGAAGATATAGAAAAAAATAAAGTCATTGCTCAAAATATAAAAGAAAAGACTATAGTGAATGAAAAACTTATCATTAAAGTTTCATTAGGGCCTAAACCTGTTGATATATATAAAAAATTGGGCGTTAATGAATTAGGCAGGGTCCCAATTATGATGTACCATGGAATTCACAATATGAAAAATGAACAAACTTTATATACGGGTGGTAATGTAGATAACGAGGGATATAATCGAACTACTGAAGCTTTTAGAGCCGATTTAGAATTTTATTATCAAAACGATTATCGAATGATTAAATTAAACGACTACATAAATGGCAATATAGATGTTGATTTAGGTAAAAGTCCTATTGTTTTAACCTTTGATGATGGATCTGAAAACAATATTAAAGTTACAGGATTAGATAATAAGGGTAATATTATTATTGATCCTAATAGTGCAGTTGGAATTTTAGAAGAGTTTAAAAACAAATATCCCGACTATAATGTAACAGCAACTTTCTTTTTAAATATTGGTTTATTTGAACAGCTAAAATACAATGAAAAAATATTAAAATGGTTAGTTGAGAATAATTATGACATTGGCAATCATACATATGGTCATATTAATTTTACGAATGTTAATAAAACTGAAACCCAAAAACAAGTTGCAACTGTTTATCAGAAATTAGATGAAATTATAAAAGATAAATATGTAAAAATAGTATCACTTCCTTATGGTTCACCATTTAAAAAAAGTCACGATAATTTTGATTTTATATTAAATGGTAAATATAATGACTATAGTTATAAAACTGATGCTACTTTAAGAGTTGGATGGGAAAGTGACTATTCTCCATTTAGTACTGATTTTGACAAAACTTTCATTAAAAGAATCAGAGCTTATGACAATAATGGTAGTGAATTTGATATTGAAATGAACTTTAAAAGATTAGAATCAAATCGCTATATATCAGATGGAGACAAAAACACAGTTGTTATAAAAAAAGAAAATTTACAGAATTTAATTTCAACTACCAAAAAAATTATAAGTTATTAAAAAGAGTAATGATAAATTTGTTTTTACAAATTATTATCATTACTCTCTTTTTTTATTTCATATATTAGCATTTGACCATTATCGATTGAATATTTATCTAATAAATAATCATCAGGAATGCCTTTAAAATAAGCATTAATACAAATAATTACACCATTATGAGTAATTATCAATATATCTTCTTCATCGTGTTTAGACCTTAAATCTTCAATAAAAACGATTACTCTTTTATATAGTTCTTTAACTGTTTCAGCTTTGTATTCTCTTTTCGGAAAATAACTCCACCAATCTTCTATATCGATACTACTTAATGGTAAATTAATAAAATCCATTGCATCTCTTTCTTCTAAATTTGAAGAAAATTCATAAACCACATTCTTATTATTTAATATATCTAAAGTAGTCTTAGCCCTTTTTAAAGGCGAAGAATAAATATGATCAAATTTCATATATTTAATTTCATCTGATAGTTTTTCAATTTGTTTTCGTCCAGAGTCATTTAAATCTTCATCATATAAACCATTTATGCAGTCTTTATAATTTGTTTCTCCAACTCTTACGATATATAATTTCATATTATCACCGATTATATTATAGCATAAAAAAATAGACTTACGCCTATTTATATTCCCAACAAAATGGTTGCGAACTTAAAGTATACTAACAAACTTATTGCATCGACAATTGTAGTTAAAAGGGGACTTGCCATAACAGCTGGATCAAACCCTATTTTTTTTGCGATTAATGGTAAAACTGAACCTACTATTTTGGCAAAGATAACAGTAAAGAAAAGTGCTAAAGAAACAACAATTATTATATTCATTGAAACATTATCAACTATTAACATCTTTATTAAATTGGCAAATACTAATGTTATTCCAGATATGATTGCAACCCTGAATTCTTTCCACATTATCTTAAAAGCATCCTTTAATTCAATTTCATTTAAAGAAATACCACGGATTACACTAACACTTACTTGTCCTCCGGCATTACCACCAGTATCCATAAGCATTGGAATAAATGCAGTTAAGGCAGTACAAGCTGCCAACGAACTTTCAAATCCATTAATAATTTTACCTGTAAAAATCGCAGATACCATCAATAATAATAACCAAACAATTCTTGTTTTCCAAGTCTCAATTACACCCGTTTTTAAATATGGTTTGTTAGCTGGTGAAATAGCGGCCATTTTTTCGATATCTTCTGTAGCCTCTTCTTCAATTATATCAACGATATCATCGATTGTTATGATTCCAACTAGTCTTCCTTCACTATCGACTACTGGCATTATGGTAACATCATATTTTTTAAACATTTGGACAACTTCTTCTTGATCGGTTAAAGTATCTACATAAATAAAATCTTTATTAGCAATTTCACTGATTAAACTATTTGGTTTTGCAAATAAAATATCTTGTAATTTAATTGAACCTACTAATTTTCTTTTTTTATCTAATATAAAACAAGTATTTACCGTTTCATATTTTTCGCCTTCTTCTCTTAATTTAGCTATAGCTTTTTCAATTGTTAAATTTTCCTTCAATTCAGCATATTCAACTGTCATTATACTTCCTGCTGAAGAATCTGGATACTTTAACAATTTATTTATTTGAGTTCTTGTTTCTTCTGAACAATTTTTTAATAATCTGATTACTACATTAGAAGGCATTTCCTCTAATAAATCAGTTGCATCATCAGCATACATTTCATCGATTAAAGATGCTGCTTCCTTATCCGTAAACAATGTTACTAATTCCGTTTGTATTTCAACCGGGAAATATGAAAACACATCAGCAGCATCATCTTTCTTAAAAAGTCTAAATATTTTTACTAGTTCTTGTGGCTTAACATCTTCTAATATTTCAGCCACATCAGAAATATTAAGTTTACTTAAAATATCTTTTAATTCATGATATTTTTTTTCTTCAATTAAAAGTTCTACCCTTTCTTTCATAAAACACCTCCAAAAATGATAATTTTAAACTAAAAAAACAAAATTCCTGCCCTGGTTCCAAACTATCACTCCTTTCAATGCCAGATAAATTATAACATATTTTTAATAATTTATATATAAAAAAGTAGGTTCCCCTACTATTAAAAACATACTTTTATTCTATTATTTCTTTTTTTTAGACTTAATATATTGACTAACTTTATTTCTTCCATTATTTTTGCTATTATATAAAGCTTTATCGCATCGTCTTAAGATTAAACTCCTAAAATCATCTATTTCCTCTATATTTTCAAGGTCTTTAATTCCTACATGATATAGTCCAAAACTCATTGTAACCGAAAATGGTTCAGATTCTTCATAAACAAAGGTAATATTTGAAATTCTCTCTCGGCATCTTTCAGCACAATTGTATGCATTCTCAGAGCTTATATTTTTAAGGAGTATCAAAATTTCTTCCCCACCGATTCTTCCAACTATATCAGCGGGTCTATCATTACCATGTCTAACCCCTTGAAAAAGAGTTTCACTGATTTTTCTTAAAACTTCATCTCCAAATAGATGACCATAAGTATCGTTTATTTTTTTAAAGGAATCAACATCCCCTATCATCATTGCAAATTCTTCTTTTTCAGTAACAGCATATTTTAAATGTTTATTTACTTCTTCAAAGGTAACTTTTTTGATTATTAATCTTGTTGTTTCATCAGTTTCTAATTCTCTAATCCTTTCTTTTAGTTTTGTTATATTTTTAAATACCTCAACCCTATAATCTTTACCTTGATCTTCTAGATCCATAACATCCACCTCATACCAAAGGTCGTTTTTGCAATCGTGAAAAACAGAAGTCATTTCTTCTAAATTAGTCTTTTTATAGAATTCTAAAAAATTATCATCATTAGTATATATAATATTTCCCATTTCATCTTTGACAATAAAAATGATATTATTATAATTTTTCAATATCTTTTCTATATTTAGCATAAATTTACCTCCTGTCTAATTAATTGCCGTCTTCATTAGACTTTTTTAAAAATATTTTATCTGATAATTCTTCAAAATTACCTTCTTCTGAAACTTTTTTGTTATTAATAATTATTATTTTATCCGATATTTCCATTATCTTTTTATTATGACAAGCCACAATAATAGTATGATCAACTTTTAATTTATTAAATATTTTTCTTATTTTATTTTGTGTAGATTCATCAAAACTACTTATACTTTCATCAAATAACATTATTTTACTGTTCTTTAGTAGCACTCTTGCAAGTGATAATAACTGTTTATCAATTGTCGTTAGGTTTATTTTGTTATCCATAATTGTGTCATAACCTTTATCTAAAGACATAATTGTTTCGTGTACTCCTATACTTTTACAAACTTGTACCATCTCTTCATAATTATCTTCTATTATGCTTAAATTATCTTTAATTGACATATTAAAAAATGCTGGTTCTTCTCTAGAAGATGATATTAAATTATAATAATCTTTATCGTCTATATCTTCAATATTAATATTATTTATCAATATATTACCTTCATGTGGTTGATTTAATTTCATCAATAAATCAAATATCCCTGATGTTTGTTTACTATTTCTACTAGTTATTGATACTAATTGATTTTCTTTAATTTTAAATGACAAGTTTTTAAATATCGGATTTTCTTTATAACCATATAATATGCTTTTAAATTCAATGTTGTTCTTAAAATCTTCAAGATTAACTTCACTTTTTTTCTTTTTAGAATGACTATATTCAATTAATCGATAGAATCTCTTTAATGAAACTTTATAATTTCTAAATTCCACATTAATGGTTAATATAGATGCAAAGTTATCAATTATTTTTTGATAGTAATTATAAATTATTAACAAAACACCTATTTCTATTCTTCCTATACTTACTAAATATATTGCATATATTATCGATAATAATCTAAATAATTCAAAAAAACTTAAAAATAATTGGTTATTGAAATTGTTTTTTTTATTATATTTTGCATTAGCGTCTAAGTAATCATTGATATTTTTTCCAGTAATATCAGAAATTGAATTAAAAATGTTAAAACTCTTTATTTCTTTAATACCAATAAAGTATTCATGTACAGAAGCTGTCATTTGATCTAATTCACTTTTTCTTTTTTCATTTAATTGTTGAACTCTATTACCTGACTTTAATGCTACAAATAACATTATTAAAGACAATATAACAGCGGAAATAAATAAATATTTATCAAGGATGAAAAAATAGATATATATTACAAAAAACTCAAAAATTTGTACTACTCTTATTACTCCTGATGCAAGAAATGTAGACATTATATCAACATCAGTAATTATTGTATTAGTATATTGTCCAAGATTAAATCTCGATAAACTAAATATTGAATTATCCTTTGTTTTATTAATTCCTAAGTTACTATAATAAGAAAAGATTTTATTGTATAATTTATAGTAAAATCTTTGATTTAAAACCTCGGAAAAACGATAAAAAAGGACTATAAAAATAAATATAAGCGTATAAATTATTGCTAAAGTATAACTTCCTTTTGTTGTGTGGTTTATTACCATACTTAAAAATATAGGTATTGTTAATAATAAACCTCTAATTAAAATGGATGAAAAGAATTTTGAAAATATTTCTTTCCAAGCCATATTAAATATTATTTTAACTTCTTCTCTTAATTTCCTACTCATGTTTCTCCTCTTAGCATTATTTGCCTTTTCTACTGTTTTAACTAATAATTATCTATAAAAATCTATTTGGTTACGAATTTCTAATAATTCATTATACGCCTTAGAAGAACTTGCTTTATTATCCCTACTTATTTTTTCTAAACCACTTTGAATATTATAATAATTATTCATATGGTTTTTATTGTCATTTTTAATTCTTTCTTCGGTACTTTGTCTTATTTGTGCTCTAATTTTTAAAGTGTTTTCTTCATTTTGTTTCTTTAAATCGATTAAAGCTGTTACTTTTTGTGATTCAATCTCGTTTTTCTCTTTCAATAGCGCAAGTTCTCTTTCAAAACGATTTGCTTCTTCCATTTTTTCGCGAATACCTTTTCGATATTCTTCGATATCTTCAAAAGAATATATTTGATCTGCTATAGCATTATCAATAATATTAAAATCAATTCCATCATAATTATCTAACGCTTTATACATTGGATATTCATTTTTAAAATCTTCAAATTTTTTAATAAGTTTTGATGCTTCATCCTTGTTTTTTTGATTTAAAGCCATAACTTCTTTATTACATTCATCAATTTCCTTAGATCTATTTTCATATTTTTTTTCTAACTCTATTTCTTTTATTTTAGCTTTTTTTTCTTTCTCATGCAATTCGTTTAAAATTAAATCACATTTAATTAAAGCTTCTGCTTTTTGTTTTTTTGAATAAAGTTCTTTTTCTGTATTAAGAAAATAAATTACACTAAAGTATATAATAGATGCTAAAGTTCCTAAAACCATTAATATAAAAACAACCATAGCTACAAAATCTGTAGAAGCTGGTACACTTTTTGAAAAAAATAAATAAATCAAATCAAGAATAAGTATTAATACAAAAGATACTGGAATAGATTTTAATATTGCAAAAAGTAAAGCTGGTATATTTTTATACACCAGACGAAAAATAGACTTTGTTTTACTTGCTAATATTTTCGCTTTTTGATTTTTAGCATTTTCAATTTCTTTTTCTATTCCTTCTAAAGGGCTTACAAATCTTTCTTTTGATTTTAGCCCTAAGGGCACTAATAAATCATTAATGCTTTGAATATATTCATTATACTTTTGATAAAAGCCAATAAATCTTAATCTATTAGTCGGTGGCACAAACAAATAGATGTTATGGTCTGTGTATTCTAAATCATTTGGTACATCATATTCAAAATAATATACCCTTTCATTTAAAACATTATTTAATGTTATGCTAGTACCTCCAACTAGAGATCCTTTGTTATAAAATACTATATTTAATGTTAAAAATTCAAAGTTTCTTTTTGTGTGATTATTTACTTTATATACTATTTTTTGCTTATTACTTGCATCTTTATCAAAATTTAATTCGATTTTTTTATTATCAAATTCCTCTAATGAAGTTTCACCTTCTTCAATAACAATGTTGATATCATCAAACTTCTCATCGGTCTTTATTTCTTTACCTATACAGATATTGTCTTCGGTCAAAAAAGGAATAACAATATCACTATTTTCAAATACTTTTTCTCCGTTTTTAAAAAATTCAATTATTGCTTTACTGTTTTTTCTAAAAGCCTCACCCTTTTGCTCAATTTCAAATCCAACATAAACAGAGTTGTCAATCAATGCATAATTTTTTTCTCTTACAATTATCATACTTACCACCCTTTATTTTGTTTATTTTATTATATCACTTTTTTAAATTTTTACTATAATTAAAGGAAAATCTAACCTATGTATACTTAAATTTTACATAAATAAGATATTTTTATCATTAATTAATCTAAATAGTAAATAAAAAATAGTTTGAAACTATTTTTATCTAATATTTTTATGTTCACGATTAAATTCTGAACTTAAATGAAATTCACATTTATTATCATTATTTGAAATATAACCCATTAAAAATTCAGGTTTAATAAAACTTCCATTATTGGTTACATTATATAAAGCATCCTCATAACCTTCTTTTAGTTCTAAATCCTCAGTTACATATTCTTTAGGGAATGCTACTAAAACCCCACCTTTAGAATCTTTATAAGGCGATTTAGTGTATATCATTGCATGTAGCATATGTTTTATTGGTGATATAGTATTACTTGGGTTTTCATATTTATTTGGTATTCTACCTGAAGATATATCGCCATCATTTATTAATCCTTCTGAAAATATTGATTGTAATATGGGATTGTCGACAATTTCATCAATGCTGATCGGAGTTCTATGAATTCCTAATACATAATCTCCTTTTTCAATCGTTTCTTCGAGCATCATTCCTACATCGTAAGGAAATTGAGCAGCATTATCCCATGTTTTTAATAGATTTATTGCAAAATCAATACTTTCGGCACTTTCAGCATTAAGAAAATTTTTTGCATACTTAGAAGTAAACAAATAGTAATTTCTATCTTGTTTACTTTTTTCTTGATATTGTTGCATTAATGTTCTTAATTCATTTTTCTTTTTTTCAAGTTTTCTTTTTTTTAACCATTCCATAACAAACCACCAATCCTTAATTTATAAAAATATTATATCATAAAAAGCCTTATTACTAATATGGTTCTTGCTGTTTTTCTCCTTCCTTGGTTATTTTATATATTAAACATCTCTAATGCTTTTAATTTTTGCTCTTTATGATTAACTATTGGCTTTCTATAAATTTCTGATATTTCAATCCCATATTGACTTCTTAATTCCTTTTCATACTTATAAGGTTCATGAATATACTTTGATGGAATGCTTTTAAGTTCTTTTACATATTTTTTAATAAAAAGTCCTTCTTCGTCAAATTTTTGACTTTGTATAGTTGGATTAAATATTCTAAAGTATGGTTGGGCATCGATTCCAACTGAAGCAGACCATTGCCATCCTCCTATATTAGAAGAACTATCATAATCAATTAACATTTCAGAAAAATATCTTTCACCAAGTCTCCAATCAATTAGTAAATCTTTGACTAAAAAAGAAGATACGATCATTCTAAGCCTATTGTGCATCCAACCTTCTTTTTTTAATTGCCTCATTGCAGCATCAATTATTGGAAATCCTGTATTACCTTCCTTCCATAAATTGAAAAAATCTTCATCATTACTCCACAAAATATTTCTATATTTTTTAATTATTTCTTCATCTTTTTGATTTTGATTATAGTGATGAATCATATTATAAAAGTCTCTCCACGCTAGTTCTTTTATAAATGTTTCTTGTCCTATTGAATATTTATTTTTATTCACAA
>JAQUGJ010000018.1:0-13135 GCA_028684255.1 Bacilli bacterium
TATTTTTCATGTTCGTTCATTCTTAATTTTACCTTTCTCATGTAAGTCACCTCGTGACATATTGTATATTATTTTTGAGACATAATCAAAAGTTAATACTTAAGACATTATCATAAGTTAAACACACAAATACCAGTTTTTTCCAAATATTCTTGACAAATAAGATATTATGATATATCATAATAAATAAATTTTTAAGGGGGAGAATTATGTTGAATATATTTTTTATGATTTTATATATAATTTTATTAAATATTATATATTGGCTAGTATTAACTAGTAATAGTTTTTTCACCTTAAAATTGCATTATTTTAGAGAAGTGGCTGCTTGATTTCTTGATAGGAATAAGTACCACTTTTTTTAAAAAATATAAGGGGGTAGAAAATTATGGGTTTACCAAAATCGTTGCAAGTAGTTATTGAACAATATCCAAATTTAGAACATTTTGTTAGAGGTTTGCCTAGTTTAGGTCAAAGACCGGATGGCTTACAATTCACTGATGAAGTAAAAAAGATTCATAATGCGTTTGAAATCTATGGTAATGGTTTATACGAACTATTAAATGATAAAATTAGAGACATTCCTTCAAAATCTCTAGGAGGTGGTAGTCCAATGAAAACTCCACCATTTCCATTATGTAAAAAAGCATTAATAGATACTATTAGTTTTGATGATTTATCTGAATATCCAATGGCTGCAGGTGATGAATTATCGAGACGGCAAATAGTTGAATATTTAAAAAAAGAAGGTTTTGAGTCCAATGATGGCATAAATGAAGATAATGTAATCTTTACAATGTCTACTACTCAAGCATTTTCTATTATTTCAAGTTTAATTACCAGACCACATGATGTTATTTTAATGACTGGACCTAATTATGGTTTATTCACTTTTGTTCCAGAAAGAACTAATAATGCTGATGTAGAAATTTTACCATTAAGTGAAGATGATAATTGGTATGTTAATCCTGCAAAATTAGAAAGCAGAATAAAAGAAATTAATAATAATTTAAAGAAGAAATACAAAGAAAAACTACCTTATGTTCCAAGAGTAAGAGCGTTTTTAAATGAGAATCCTCATAATCCACTGGGAAAAGTAATGAATAATGAAAACAAAGAAATATTAGAGAGTATTGGAGACGTCTGTTTACAAAATGGTGTATTTGTAATTGATGACCTCATTTATCGTGATTTAACTTTTGATAGAAATAATTTAGCTTTGCCAATGGGTACATACTCAAAATATTTTGATAATACAATATCATTATTAGGATTATCAAAGGGTTATGGTCTAGCTGGTATTCGTGCAGGTATGGTTGTTGCTAATCCAATTATTATTAGGGGTATAAGAAATTATATATTTCAAACAATGGATTCATCTCCGGTGTTACAAGGAAAAGCATTAGCAAGTGCTTTTAATTCAAGTGATGAGAGATATAATGAGTATAATAAATATTTTAATCCAATAATTGATGAATATAAATATCGTTTAGAATTGTTAAAAAGTTTAGTAGAGGGTATTGATAGTATTAAAGACTCAGAAAATAGACTTAAAATAGAGACAGATATAAGAGAATTAATAACAGGCGATTTAAATTTGAAACATACTTTAGAGGGTATTCCAGACGTTCATATTGCAAATAGAACAATGCCAGATGCAGGCTTCTTTGTACTCTTAGATTTTACAAATCTTAAAAATAAAGAAAGTGATAAAAGAGTTATAACAAATGAATTAGAACTTTTAAGATATATGTATGAAACAGAAAAAATTAAGTTGATATTAGGGCAGTCTATATCTTGGTCTAATCCAGAACAATTAATAGGTAGAGTAACAACAGCAGTCCAAAAAGATGATATGGTTAATTTCATTGGTTCAATGAATAAAACTCTAAGAAAGTTAAGATAAGGTGTTAACATGAAAAAGGTTGGAATAGTATCATGTGACAAATGGATTAACAAGATTAAAGAGGATTTATATTTAAATAAGGAATTAATATCATTAGGAATAAACTCAAATTTAATTTCTTGGGAAGATCAATCTATTGATTATTCAGAATATGACTGTTTAATAGTTAGGTCTATATGGGGTTATCAAGATAAATTAGAAAAATTTTATGAATGGTTAGAGCAAATAAAACAAAATCAAATTCGACTTTTTAATACCCCAGAAATAATAGAAAGTAATATAAGAAAAGATGTTCAATTTAGTATTTTAAAAAAACACAATATATCTGTTGTTAAAACTGAATTCATATATGAAAAACATTTATTTGGTAATATTAGTTCTTCAGTATTAGAAGTTATGAAAAAACAATTTGTTGATACAAAATTATTTGTAGTTAAACCAATCATATCTGGAAGTGGTAATAATACTTATTTAGTTGATTTAGAGGGTTACAGTATTAGACCTAATAATGTCCGAATTGAAGAATTAGATACACTATTTAATGGTATAATTATGGAACAGAATAATGGCTTGATGATACAACCTTTTATTAGTGAAATAGACAATGGGGAAATATCTTGCGTATTTATAGAAGGACAAAATACTCACAATATAAGACGTTATCCCTCTGTATTTCATGAAAAGAAAAAACAACAATTAGAAACAAGTCTATCTTCTGATATTTTGGAATTAGCAAAGCAAGTTGAAGCTATAACAGAATACAATGGTTATTTATATATGAGAGTAGATATGGTAGAACAAAATGGAAAACTAGTAGTAATGGAAGTAGAATTAACAGAGCCAGATTTATTAACTAGATATATGTCAGATGAAATAAGAGAACCAGTTATTAAAACATTTGCTAAAAGAATTGAGAAGAGACTAGTAAGGTAGGTGAAAAATAGTGGATAAAGAACAACTAAATGAAATTATTAAAAAATATTACAATTATGATGATATGTTAAAATACAAGTATAAAATTGATAAAGATAAAAATTATAATGCAATAATAATTGCTCCAACGTGGAGACCAGAGTTTGTATTTGATAAAAAATCCTTTGAAACAGTAGAATTAAAGCGTGGTAGAGGAATTGAAACTTATGATATTTTGGGAGAAAATAAAGCATATCTATTTATGCGTATTGGGAAAGGAGTGACTTCTATATACGATAATATGTTGCTCTTAGGTAATTACGAATGTCCATTTATTTTTATTGGTTCAGCAGGAAGTTTAAAACAAGAAATAATTCCAGGTGACATTTTAGTTCCTTCCATTTCAATTGCTAGTGCAGAGTCTTCAACACTATTTGATAATAGATTTAATTCAGATAATTATAAGAATACGTTCCCATCAGATGAACATATGTTAAAAACTGTCCATGAGATTTGTTTATCATTAGGTTATGATTTAAAAACAGGTACAGTATTATCTATAAATTCAATAATTGGTGAATACTTTCATCTTGATGATATTATTAGACTAGGTTATGACGCTATTGAACAAGAAACTGCTGCATTTAATCATTGTTTACAAATTTTAGAAAAAGCAGGTATTCCATTATTGTGCATTTCAGATAATTCTTTACAGGGTAGTCATTACAATGAACCATTTGAAAATAAAGAAAGGTATTTAGAAACGAGAGAAAAGAAATTAGAGAAAATTATTAGTAGAATATAAATGGGGGTTAATATGAAAAAGTGTTTATTATTTTTTGATGAAGCTGAATCAACATTGGGGCATACTTTATTTAATAGAAATGATATAAATTTTGTTTTATTAAGAACGACAAAGAATCTAAAGTATTTAACAGAAAAATATTTGGAAAAAACTAAAAACTATAATTCTTTTGTAGTAGATTATAATGTCCCTTTAGAAATGGAAGTTGCTAGATTCAAAATTTTTCTTCAAGAAAAGGGTATTAATATAACTCATTTCTATAATGACTCAGAATATTATCAAGAGTTTGCTAATTGCTTTGCTCGTGAATTAGGATTACCTGCACTTTCAGAAGAACAAATTAGATGGGTACGGGATAAAGTTGATATGAAAGATAATTTTCGTTCTGTTGGCTTAAAAACAGTTGATTATCAAGCAGTTGAAAGTTTTGATGATGTAAGACAATTTTTTCTTTCACAAAATGGGAAACCAATTATATTTAAACCAAGAAGAGGAATGAATAGCATAGAAACTTACAAAGTAGATTCAATAGAACAAATTGATGAACTTCCTGTTGAAATGAAAAAAGGAAAGTACATGGTAGAGGAATTTTGTTTTGATAAAGAGTGGTCTATTGAGAGTTTAGTCCAAGATGGTAAAGTTATAGATTCATATGTTACATACATACCTAATCCTACTATATGGGCTGCTATTGATAATAAATTAAATTGTCACATGACAACTCCAGAAGTTCCAAAACATTTTAAATTTGTACCTAAAGAACTGATACAACAAATAGTAGATGGTATGAAATTAAAAAATGGTGCTATGACAATAGAAATATTTGTAGATCAAAATGGAAATGTTATGCCAAGTGAATTAGGTTGGCGATTGCCAGGCTGTCAAGCAACATTAAATCATAGTTTATCGTATGGATTTGATATGTATAATACTCTTATAGATATTATGATAGGGAATAAAATTAAATTAGATTATAGTTACCCAATTCGTTGTGTTGGTGATTTATATTTACCTAACAAAGAGGGATTAGTTACTTCTATGACTTCTTTGGAAGACTTGTTAACAATGGATGGTGTAATTGGTGGAGAAATGTTTGCACAAGTTGGGAAAGAGCAAGTGAAACGTAGAGTTGGTAATGACTCATCTGGATGGGTACAAGTTTTAGGAAGAACAACAGAAGAAACAGAAGCAAAAATGCAAAACGTATTTGATAATTTTAATTTAGAAGTAGAAACACAATTGGTAAAAAAATATAAAGAAAGATTAAGATAAAAGGAGAAAAAAATATGAAAAAAAATAGTAAATTATTTTTAATACTAACTGCTATCGTATTAGTATTAACAGGTTGTAGTTCAAAAAACTTGCCAAAAATAGAAAGTCTATCTGACCTTGAAAATAAAAAGGTTGGAATATATACAGGTTCAGAATATGATACAATTTTAAAAGATAAGGTATCAAGTGCTATACCAGCCTATTACAATAATTATAGTGATCAAATATCAGCACTTAAATCTGGCAAAATAGATGGATTTTTAACTGATGAACCATTAGCAAAAGAAATGATAAAGAATAATGATGACATAAAATATTTAGATAAATTTTTTACTACTGATAGTTATGCGTTTGCCATTAATCCAAAATTAACAGATTTACAAGAACAAGTGAATACGGTTATTAATCAAATGAAACAGGATGGAACATTAGATAAAATTGCAGATAAGTGGATGGGTGAAGCTGAATCTAAAAAGGTATTACCAAATTATAATTATGATACTAGTAAAGGAACAATTAAATTTGCTACTGTATCTGGATCTGCACCATTTGCATACATAAAGGACAACAAAAATGTAGGTTATGATATAGAGGTAATAATGTATATAGCAAAAGAATTAAATTATAAATTAGAAATTACAGAAATGTCATGGGAGGGAGTTTTACCGGCGATAGCTTCTGGTAAAATGGACATGGCAGGTTGTTCTATCATTGTTACAGAAGAAAGGTTAAAATCTGTATTGTTCTCAGAAGCGAATTTTACAGGTGGAATTGTAGTTGTAGTTAGAAAATAAAAAGTGGGGATGTTTATGAAAAATAAAAATAATAAAAGAATTATTTCAATTATTATTAGTGCTTTAATTGTATTGTTAATTTTATTATTGATAATATTTTATAAAGATAATATTATCAATTTTTTGAATAATTTAAAAATTAGTTTTTCAAGAACTTTGCTTGAAGAAAAAAGATATGAGTTGATTTTTAAAGGATTAAAGATGACACTTATTTTATCTTTGTTATCTATTATTTTTGGTACAATATTAGGTGGAATAATTTGTTATTTGGGTAAATGCAAAATCAAAATACTATATAAATTATCAAAAATGTTTATAAGTTTAATACAGGGAACACCACTTCCAGTTTTGCTTTTAATATTTTATTATGTGATATTTGGAGACATAGACATTAATCCTATGTTAGTTGGGATAATAACTTTTTCTATATATTTTTCAGCTTATGTATCAGAAATATTAAGAGCTAGTCTTGAATCAATAAATAAATCTCAAATAATAGCTGCCTATTCTTTAGGATTTACAAAAATACAAACAATTAAATATATATTTTTACCACAAGCATTATCTTATATATTACCTACTTATAGAAATGAAGTTGTATCTTTAATCAAATTAACTTCTATTGGTGGTTATATTTCCATATTTGAATTAACAAAGGCTTCTGATGTCATAAGAAATAGAACTTATGAGGCTTTCTTCCCATTAGTTTTTACTGCCATTATCTATTTTCTTATATGTAAAATGGTAGGTTATATTTTAGATTTCATCAATAAGAAAGTTGATCCACGATTAAATAAACGAAAGTTGGTGAAATAATGTTGGAAATTAATAATTTAATCAAAAATTATGGAAACGAAAAAGTGTTGAAGGGAATTGATTTAAATATTAAAAATGGTGAAGTAATTTCTATTATTGGTAAATCTGGTAGTGGCAAAAGTACTTTACTTAAATGCATTAATAGATTAGAACATATTGATTCTGGTGAAATAATATTAAATGATAAAAATATTAATGATTATGATTTAATTGATTTACGAAAACAAGTTGGAATAGTTTTTCAAGAATTTAATTTATTTGAGCATTTAACAGTTTTGGAAAATATAACAATAGCTTTAGAAAAGGTAAAGCAATTATCGAATAAAGAGTCAAGAAAAATAGCAAAGCAATTACTTTCAGATATGGGGTTAGTTGAAAAAGAGAGTAGATATCCTAATGAATTATCTGGAGGACAAAAACAAAGAGTTGCTATTATAAGAACTTTAGCAATGCAACCAAGTATAATTTTATTAGATGAACCTACAAGTGCATTAGACCAAGAAATGAAATACGAAGTATTGGAATTAATAAAGAGAATATCAAAATCAAAAATAACTTTAATAATAGTTACGCATGAAGTTGAATTTGCCAGAAAAATATCAGACAGAATTATTACATTAGAAAAAGGAAAAATTAAAAGGCAGGAAAATGTATGATTATGATTACAGAAAGTTCCAAAACGTTTGGTGATTTTACAATAGAAAAAGAACTATCTGATGGTGGGTCTCCAGTAAGAAAGTATTTGCTATCAAAAGAATTAAAACAATACTTATTACGTTTGTATAATCCTAAATTTGTTTCATCAAGAATGGTTGCTTATGAGAATATTAAAACACTTTATGAAAATAGTATTAATGTTCCAAAACCAATAGAGTTTGGTTTATGTAATAATAAAGAATATGCTTATATGATATTAGGGTGGATAAATGGTATCTCAATAGAAGAGTTAATTAAAAATAGTAGCGAAGATAAAGTCATGCAATTAGGAGTTAATACTGGACAAGAACTAAATCATTTACATTCTATTAATACAAATATAAATTCCAGTTTGTTATTAGAATATAAAGATAAAATTGCAAAGAAAAAAGCAAAATTTCTATCACTAGGTTTATTAAATGAGAAAGTATCTTCATTATTTGCTTACTTAGAACAAAGTAAAATTTTATCAAAAAATAATGCTTCTTCTATAATTCATGGAGATATTCATGCAGGTAATGTAATTTTAACTAATGATGAAAAGCAAATTTTTATAGATTTAGATGTATGCAAAAACGGTGCTTCTTGGTATGATTTGGCTAGTAATTCTTGTTTATTAAATAATGATTTGTATTATGTTGGTTTAATTGATGGGTATTTTAATAAAAATGTTCCAGAGGATTTTTGGAAAGTGTATAATTTTTATGGTTGTCTATATTGTTTAGATTATGTATTATATTCAATTAGAACTAATGGACTTGGTTTATCTCATGGACTAGAGGTCTTAAATAAGTTTATCGATACCACTAAGGGGCTAGATAATTCTACTCCAAAATGGTATGAAGATAATAAATTAAAATATGTAAAAACATTAAGGGGGAAAAATGTATGAGAGAATTAGTAAAATATGAGGGGGATAGAGTCATTCTTATGGCTTGTTCAAAATGTAATGTTGCTTGTACTCATTGCTATATTGGTTTTAAAGGAAATCGTGTACCAGAGGAGTTGACAGAATTAACTCAAAAATTTATTGATAATGGAAAACACGTTAGAATAGATGGCGCTGAAGTTTTAACAGACTTAGGGTATTTAAAGTCATATAAAATAGCAGGTCAAGACTGGATTATGTCTAATGGTTTAAGAATATTTAAAGAACCGGAAGTAATAGATATAATGAAAGAATATGGAATTGACACAGTTTATATGTCATATCACTTTGGTATTCAAAATGATTTGAACCAAATTACTGTTACAATGTTGGATGAAGTTATCAAAAGACTTAGAGAAAAAAATATGAAAGTTGTTTTAATGACTACTATAACTAATAAAAATGTTAATGATATATCAAAAATTTGTGATTTAGCAAAAAATTTAGGAGCAACAGGTGTTGAGTTTAATAAATTGTTTAATCAAGGTAGGGCAAAGAATCTAATTAATTTAGATTTATCAAATAATGATTATGATACATTTTTTAGTCAATTACATGAATCAAGAGAAAAATTTGATATATCAGAATTGGAAGTTGCTAGAAGTGGGACATTCGGTGCAGATACAATTTATGAACCAAATAAGTTTAAATGTAGTGCAGGTATTCGGAAAGTGGTTATTACTCCAGATAATAGCGTCTATGGGTGTACTTGTATTTGTAAACCAGGTTATGAAATTGGGCAATATATTAATGGGGAAATTTATATGTATAGTGATTTTTATAATGACAGAAGTTGGTGTCTTGGTGATAAATTAGGTGCATTAAATATTGAAGATATAACAGAATTATCAACTGATAAAGTAAAGAAACTAACTAGAAATGATATAACAAAATAATAGTTTCTAAAAAAAGGAAGTGTTGAGAATGAATCATCTTAATAATAATCAATATGAGGAACTTGTACAGTCTATTGCTGAGATTAATAATCTCGGTGTAGTAAAAACTTTACAAAGGATTAATGTTGGATTTAATAATATTATTTATCGTTTGAATGATGAATACTTTATAAAAATATGTACTAAACTAGATAAGGAGTTAGGTGTTAAAAATGAAATTACTTTTTATCAACGAAATGATTTTGAGTTTCATCCTAAGTTAATTGTATCAGACTCAACAAAAAAAGATATTCCTTATATTTATCTGGTAGAAGAATCTATAAATGGAATTAATTTGTATGATATTTGGAGTGAGTTATCCGTTACACAAAAAAAAGATGTGCTTTGTCAGTTATTAAACATAATAAAAACTTTTCATAAAAAGGGTTGTGATAAATCAGAATCATTAACAAAAATTATGGAGTCCTATGACACTTCTTTTAAAAAAGCTAAAGTTTTATTAGCTATTTCGGATGCACAGCAAGAATATCTACAAGAATTAAAATCTTTATTACCATATTATTTTTCAGATGCTTTATTTAGTTATATTCATGGAGATATTCATTTTAATAATTTAATGATGAGTAATGATGGGAAATTAAAAATAATAGATTTTGAAAATTATTGTGGATTTCCTAAAGATAAAGAATTTGATTCAATATCACGAATGGTAAGGAGACCACAAGACTATAAGCAAAGTGGAAATAGCAAATTATTAATCCCAGAAGAATGTACTGAAATTATTCCTTATTTTAAAGAAAACTATAAAGAGGTTTGTGATGCTCCATTATTTGAAGAAAGATTATTAATATATGATTGCCTAAATTCTTTGAAATGGATTTCTCAATACCCCAAACACCAAATTTATCATGATATTCTGTTTAATAAAAGCAAGAGGTTAATGAAATAATATGGGAAATATGGTATTATATACTAGGGGGAAGTGGTTATTTTGAAGTACGTTATTATGTCAGCAGGACAAGGAACTAGATGGAATTATTATAATGGTATTACAAAACAAGAAGCTGTAATAGACAATGAGTCGTTACTACAAAGAATTGTTAGGCAGATAAAAGAGAGAACGTCTGATCAGATAGTAATACTATCTGATAATGTAAATCATTTTATTCAAGGTTGTGACTTATTAAAACCATTTTATAGTGATTATTATAGAAGTAAATATGCTTATGAATTAATCGATAGTGAAATGACATATTTGTATGGTGATACTTATTATAGTGATGAAGTTATAGAAAAAATAATAAATACTCAAGTGGAAGATGTTATGTTTTTTGGAAATACTGCTTCAATTGTAGGGGCAAAAGTAAAAGATTATCAACTTTTTAAAGAAGTAATTAGTAATTATACTGGAGATGGTTCGTTATATCATGCGTTTGATAATTTAAGTGTTAATGGTAACATTCCAGAACGATTTGGCTATATTGGTAATGAAGTGTATAATATAAATAAGCCAGAAGATTATGAAAATTTATATACTATAACAAGCGAATTAACGGCGAATAATAATCTTATTAGTATAGGTATAATTTGGAATGTTGGAGCAACTTGGTCGGATGAAATATTAAAACAAATTGCAGAAATATATTCAATAGACTATTCTCAAAAAATAGTAGCAGATGATTACTATGATTTTTTAAAAAGAATTTATAGAGGAGATTTATCAGAAGAAACAATAAATCGAAAATACGTTTCAATGATTAATAGTGGTAATTCAGCAACTGTATTTCAAATTAAAATTCCTAATCCACAATTTAAAATTCAAACACAAAAAGGTAGTATTGCATGTGAACAAATAAGTTCTTTAAAGAAACAAATACGTGGAATATATAAACCATTAGTAAATAATAATAGTTACGACAATATAATACACATGACAGATACTCCAATTGAAGCAGCTAAAACAATGAAAATTATTAGTCAATATGGTGTGAATTTATATTCTACACAAGAATTGCAAAAAAAAAGGAGGTTAAATATATGAAAGAGGTAGTACACAACAAACACAATTTGAAAGAGGAAGAGATTAACAAGAGAGTGTATAGAGCAAGGGCTTTAATAATTAATTCAAATAATGAAATTCTTTTAGGTTTTTGCAAAAATACATATCAATTTCCAGGAGGTTATTCTGAAGATGGAGAAACACTGTCTGAGTGTTTAAAAAGAGAAGTTTTAGAAGAAACAGGAATAGCAATTGAAGATAAAGAATATATGCCATTTTATGTAATAAAACATTATAATCCAAATCATCCAGAGGAAGGTATTAATAGATATACAGAATTAAATTATTTTGTTGTTTTCACTAATCAAAAATATAATATAGATAAGATGAATCTTGATGAAGGTGAAAAAGAAAATAATTTTGAGTTAAGATATGTTAAATTAGAAGAATTTGAAAAAACATTAAATTCCACTTTAAAAGATAATCGTAAAAATGAAATAGTGTACCCAGAGATGATAGATGTTATGAAAGCATATAGTGAATTAAAAAATTGTGAATAAAAAAAATTTATATAATATTACAAGTGAGGTGGCATTTTGAAATATTTAATAGCAGTAGATAGTGATGGAACTTTAAGAAAAAGTGATGGATCTATATCAATAAGAACACAAAATATAATTAAGAAATTAGTATCAGATGGTCATTATATAGTTATTTGTACTGCTAGACCAAGATATCATACTAAAAGAGTAAGTGAAGAGGCTATGGCAAGTAAATATCTAATTTCTTCCAATGGCACAGAGATATATGATGATGATAAAGAAAAAATTATAAATACTGTTTATTTATCTAAAGATGATTGTCTAAAAGTATATGAATATGCAGCAAAAGAAAATATTAGAATTATTTTTGTGGTAGATGATATTGAATATGCTACTCAATTTATTAGAAATGATAATCAAAAAATATTACCAAATGACATAACAAAGTTTCTTATTGAAAATAAAGTGAAGCAATGTATGATAATTGGGAAAGAACATGAAAAAATATTTAAGTTTAAAGATTATATTACTAATAATTTGAAAGTCAAAGTTGTTAACTCATCAAATACTAAGAAAGAAGAAATATGGTTTAGTATTGTAGATGGTAATGCTTCAAAAGGAAATGCTTTGAAAACACTAGCTAAATATTTAAAAATACCTATGTCAAATACAATAGCAATAGGTAATGATTTTAACGATCTATCAATGTTTGAAGTAGCAGGGCAAAGTGTAGCAGTTTCAAACGCTAATGAAGAAATTAAATCTTTTGCTTCTATTATTACAGAAGATAATGATTCTGATGGTGTTGCCATATTTTTAGAAAAACTATAAAATTAATGAGGGGAGTAGATAATTTGAGAAAATTAAAAGAAAAATTATATAACAATGATAACTTAAAAAAAGAAGATATAACAGAAACAGTAGTAAGAGTCAAAATGTTATTAGTAAATTCTAATAATGAAGTTTTACTAGGATTTTGTCATAATACTTATCAATTTCCAGGAGGACACCAAGAAGAGGGTGAAACCTTAATTGAATGTGTTATTAGAGAAGTAAAAGAAGAAACTGGAATTGAATTAACTTTAAGAGAAATTGAACCATTTTTTGTTATTAGACATTACAGTAAAAATTATCATGGTCTTGGTGAAAATCGTTGCTCAGAAATTTATTATTTTGAAATTAAAACTGATGAAAAATATGATCTATCACATGCAGAATATACAGAGAATGAAAAAGAAGGTCAATTTGAACTTAAATATATTAATTTAGAAAAAGTAGAAGAAGTTTTGAATGAAAGTATTACTTGGAATGAAAAAAATGCTGTGATAGTACCAGAAATGATAACTGTTTTTAAGGAATATAAATTAATTAATCAGTAATTAAACTAAAAGACAAATTGTCTTTTTTTTGGTTTTTATTTATCATTTTTTCCAATGACAAAACTGTCAATAACTTTTGAAAATGTCTCAAAATAATCAAATTATTAACGGGAAATTTATTCCAATTTCCTTTTGACAAATTCAATTTATTTGATTTATATCTTAGTCGTTAAAGTTATTAAATTTCAAA
>JAQUGJ010000118.1:0-3112 GCA_028684255.1 Bacilli bacterium
TTTAAATAACTATTGATTTTTTGATAATATAATGCTATAATATATGGGTATCGGGGTGTAGCGCAATTGGTAGCGTACGTGGTTTGGGACCATGGGGTTGCAGGTTCAAGTCCTGTCACTCCGACCATACAAATGCAATAAAAGCTTTATATATAGCCATTATATGGTTTGTATCAAGCTTCTTTTTTATTCAAAATTTGTGTAGAAAGTTTTCCATACAGTTCTATATTTCCATGGTTTCCACCTGGGTAACTGTATTGTAACTGTCAAACAACTGTTTAAATCTATCTTATAATGTATACCCTATTTGGATATACATTCTGACTTTTCTTTTAACATTTCTTGTTCTTCTATACACTTTTAAATTTTAGCCAACTCAAAATATCTTTTTCTTCCTAGTTGCATATAAGGTAAGTTTTGCGTATTTAGTGTTATATTTCTGCTATCAAATAACAGTTTGTACATTTCTATTAGTGTTACAGTCCTACAAGTATTTTGATGATTCCTAATATTTGTTAGAATATACGAGTAAATTTTTAAGTATGCATTTATCAACGATTTTACTTTGTTCGTATAATTTATATATGTGGTAATAAAATGCGTAGACATTAAATATTTGTATTTAAACTTAGTAAATATATTGGTTAGTGTAAAATAATTTGTAGTTTTTTTAAAAATAATATACAAAAGTAAATTTATAAAAAAATATTATTTGATGATAAAAAACATTAGATTCCAAATAAAAACTAAACTAAAAAAGGATTATTATGGGAATTAATACTGATACATTATAATAGATGTGTAAAACAAATTAAATATTTTGATATTTAAGATCTTTTGCATAATTTATGTATACATTTTATTATATCTTTCATTTAAAATCAATACTTAGTAGACCTTATACTCGGTTCCATATTAAAATTCTCGTTCAGTATCTCTATTTTTATTAAATATTTTCTTTTTTCTAAGATTGTAAGTAAATTTTTCAGAGTCTAATATATATTCTGTTGCTTTTTTATTTAAAACATCTAATAATTCACTATAAATATCTTGAACTATATCTTAGATATTTGTTATGTTATTGCGTTTGGATATTACTAATTTACTAATTTTAGAATAAGTGTTGTCATATACAACATCAAACCTATCTATTATGTTACTTTGCATAAATTTTCCTCCTCATTTATATAAGTGTATAATATTTAAGAAAAAGTTACAACAAATAATATAAAAAACTGGTTTAGTATAAGTTATTTAATTGAGAAAAATTTGTTTAAGAAATTAATAGATATGAAAAAATATAATGTATCTATATATATGTTAGTAAATATAGCTGTTCACAATGCTCTTGAGGATGAAAATATATAATATCTTTTAATAAGACTTTTTTAATGTAGTAAACACAAAGTCAACAATTGTCAACTTTGTGTTTATTTTTTTAATTATTATTTTCCGGTTTCACCATTTGTAAAAACTAACTGATTATTCACAACTCTGAATAATTCGCCATTTCTAACTTTATCTTGTACTGCATTTGCCATTTGAGTATCATTATAATTTCCAAATCCACCGCTATACGCGTACACTCTTCCTGCAGCATTATTTGATAAATCCATAGTCCTTTCTAGTTGCGATTGCTCTGGATGACCATCTTCATGTGCTGTTCCCCACCTTGATGCCATTACAATACCAATATCTCTTGTCATAAGTGCACTCCATAAGCAGTGCCTAAAAGCATCACCATTATTCATCCAAGTATAAGCTGAACTAAACCTTGAATTAGTTTGATTATTTGCTGTATTAGCACACCATAATGTTCTTATACCTGACCAAATATCTTCATTATACAGATTTTTTTCCGGCTGGCTTAAACCTGCAAAATAGTCAATAATATATAAAGGTGTGGGTCTACTATAAAATGATATCATTTCTGATTTAAAAAAATTATTGATATCATCTGCCGTAGCTTGAGGATTTTCAGCAATGTAGTTTTGAGTTATATCATAAAAATACTGAACATCATTTACATTAAGCATACTGACGTAATCAATAGATGTTTCATATATTTCTACATTTGATTCTGCAAAATTTACATTTTCATCAGCTTTAGCATATGCTGGAACTAATGATGCAAACAACAGAACGGTTGCTAACATAATTGTAAATACTTTCTTTTTCATAGGGAATTCCTCCATTTAATTTTTTTGTTGTTAATTTAACTACTTAAATACTTTTATTTGTCAGCTACTATCCATACATATTTTTCCTCCTAACTAATATTAATTTGTTAGTAAAAAACGAATACCTTTAAATTATATAAACTTTATGATTTTTTCAAGCTTTTTCTACATAATTCAATGAATTTGACAAAACTAGACAACTTTCGCAAAAAAATAATATTAGACCATATTAAAATAGTTTAATATCATTTTTATTCTTATAAATTATTTTATAAGTTTTTTTATTAAGTTATAATCTTTTTCTGATAATTTATAAACTCCTTCATATGGTGATTCAAGATAATAATTATTTTCATAATTATATGCATATATTCTTTTATAGTTATTATCAATATAATTTATGTCAACACGTATTATTTTTTCACCACTTGGTGCATCACTAACACTTTGCTTTCTAGTTATTCTGTTACTTCCTTTTATTACATTTAACAATTTTTTTATATCTTCATTATTATTCATAGCAAAAGTTTTTTCATTATCCTTAATAGTAATGTTAGTGATATTTGATAAATCAAAATTTTTTTCATCCATATGATAAACATTTTTAAATAAAATACTATAAAGTAATACTGAGATTGATACCACAATAACGAGTACAACCATAATGCTTATAATTAATATATTTCTTTTCATAGATTACTCCTAACAACACACATATATACAACTTAATACAAATTATACCATATTTTTGTAATATTTCAATAGCATTTACTTAATTTATATATGATTAAATTTTAGTTATATACTTTTTCATTTTTATTCAAGTTTTTTCCTTGGCGTCCATGGGGGTAACTGTAAAGTAACTGTCAATTTCTCTTTTTAGTAGAAATAAAGCAACTACAAACAGCTATATAAAGCCATTTGTGATAATA
>JAQUGJ010000019.1:0-12851 GCA_028684255.1 Bacilli bacterium
AAAGAAATAATTAATAAGATTGTATTATAAGAATCCACAATTTGCGGGTTCTTTTTTGTAGTTAAACTATTAACTATAAAATATAAAAAATCGCATTTCTACGATTTTGGTTTTTTTAAATTTGGCACCTACTAGTAGTGTATTTAGAAATTTAATACGACAAGCAAGTGGTTAATTTTATAGATATCAATTACAAATATAGTATAACATAAAATTATATAAACTAGTAATAATTTTATTCAAATAAACTATTTAAATTCTGCATACCGTGATAATAACCATCTGGATATATTAATTTGCTATCTACCAATTTAATTAACTCTACCAATAACTCTAATTTTTCATTTAATGTTTCTGAGTTATCAATTCTTCTTTTTTTCATAACGTGAATACTATTTCTATTTTCTTGAATAATTGTTATATATTTTTTCCAAAACTTAATACTTCTGTCGTCATTGTTAGAAAACAATCGCTCAACACTAAATACTTTTAAGAGTTCTAATCCTAATTCAGAGGGCTTTTTATAATTGTTCTCTTTTCTTTCCCATTTCCTATATTTGTAATCATAAGTTTCACCTTCATCTAATTTGGATATTTGTCGATATTCCTCATCTTTTATATCTGTATTATATGATTCTAACCACATTGTATAAAATATAATCATGACTCCTTCTAATATGCTGCCTATTATGGTGTATACCAATACAAGTTCTCCTTCAGACAGTTCTTCTTTCTTAAATTTATGCAAATTTTTTGTAAAATCACTAAACCTATCCATTTCTAAATTGTCGAATTCTTCAGAGACTTCTTTTGGCGCCCATCCTTGTGAGTTTTTCCAAAAAAAACACATATCTTCAATCAAAGCAATTATTTCATCTATTGTTTTATCTAAATCAACCATTCTATATCTCCTTACATTATTATGAAAAATTATAAATCAAAATTATCTTTAAATGTTAAAAATGTAGCTATAATTAACAGTAATAAAAATCCATAGTAGCCTAACTTATTCGACAAATCATATAGTGCTAATCCAATTAATGTCAATGTAGGGATTGATGCTAATTGTGATATTATATTTGCAAAAAAATCAATAAATGAAAACATTATGTTTAATTTAAGATTTAAACCGTTGATTATTAAACTTATAAGATCAGCAATATAAGGTATCAACAAAGCACACAATAAACCTAACCACCATTTTTTTATATTCACGAAGCTATGTTTAATCTCTAGTAATCTTTTTTGGTGTTATTGTAACAATATAATTATTGTCGTTTGTTTTCCCCACAATGGCAGTAAAATCTATTGAGCCTTTTGTTGCAAAAATATTGTGTTCTTTATTGATCCCCAATTGTAATTCCATAAAATCGGAGGAATTAGCAAACCCTAGATCATAATACTTCAGTATTTCGTGCTCTATATTTCCATAAGATAAACTATCCGTAGTAAATTCATATTTATTCATTTTATCACCCCTTATAAACATTATATCACTATCATTCAATTTTTCACTTTATATTAATAAGTTCATTAATAGTTATAATTAAATAGTATTATTTGATATTCTTAAAATCTATTCAATGCATTTTTAATTGTTATTGATAATGTTGATTGTCTCTTTTATAATTCTTTTTATAAATAAGTTATCTAATTTAGAAGACAAAAATAATACTTTTTTATTTTGTGGATCGGCTTTTTTATCTAAATGCATGAAATCATTATATAGAACCGATAAAAATTTAAAATTCTCGTTTGTTGGTAAATTTACATCTTCTGCATATATAATTTTATTAACTGTCATATTAATGTCTAACATTTTTTGTTTGTATTTCTCATCTAAGTTTAAATATATATATTCTTCAATTTTAATTCTTAAAGCACATAGTACCATCAAATAATCACATTGTTTATCACTTATATATTTATCTAATTCATTATAAACCTCAGTTTTAAATTTTTGTGATGTGCAAAATTTATCAGTCAAACCTACTTGATAAAATTCTTTTGACAGATCACAAGATTCATTATGATAATGAAGATAATATTTGCTTATATTATCTTCGCTGATATTACTTCTGTCAGTTACAATCTTTTTTACTTCTTCATTTATTTTCAAATTAAAGTTACTTAAATAATATATTTTCATTTTTGCAAAGTAAAAATTTTTAAAAACATTTGGGTCTAAATGAGTCATTATAATTGGATATATTTTTTTATCGCATTTTGAAAATGAATTTATAAACATCGAAATATACTTTTGCACTATTATGATGTTAATATCATCTAAATAATCGAAGACCTCGTCAATTATTAAAATAGCATCTTTATTATTACTAGCATACCTTATTTTCTCCAGCAAAAGAATAAAACAGATTAAATCAATTTCTCCATTCGAAATCATACTTGCTTTTACCATTTTAGCCAAGAGACTGCCTTTTTCCTCTTTTATTGCTACTATTCGACCTTTATTATCAATAGAATTGATTAGTTCTTGTGTTCTTAATTTATATAAATCATACACTGTTCTTTTATAAACTTTTAGAAATATGTCTTTATTATTTTTATATAAGTTTATGATTTGTATAATATAAATAACTTTTTCTAAATCATTTTTATTTTCTAAATATGAGCTAAAAATGTTTGATATATATGAAATGTCACTATCATTTAATATAATTTTTATTAAATCATTATGTTCGAAAGAAGTTATAAAATCTACTTGCCTTATTTGTTTTTCTTGGAATTTATTTTCTAAATTTAAAATATTCTCATTTATTCTTTTCTTACCTAAAATGCTATCCAAGCTTTTTTTACATTTTGATATTTTTAAAATAAAACTTGAGGATTGAATTTCTACATCTATATTTGGTATAATCCATTTATTTGTTTTATATCTAGAACGGAATTGTAATACTGAATATTTTAAGTTTTCTTTAGTTGGGATGGTATTGCACAAAATAACATCTTTTATAATCATGTCTGATTTGGCAATGCTATGACCATTTATATTCATTAATTTTGCTTCTGAAGTAACCTTGTTGTTAATAACATAAATGTCAAATTGTTGGTTCATGCTATTGGAACTGTTATTTACAATATATTCTTTATCAATATCATCTCGTGTCTCTTCTATCTTTATATAACTATCTGTATGTTCTTTTCCATTATACCAATATTCTTTCATTATATTTAACTTGTTTTGCGAAATACTATCAAATGCTACTGTGATAGAACTTTTTCCGAAGCCGTTAGGGGCAACAAATATACTAGGTTTATTAGGAATCATATTTAATTCCAATTTTAAATTATCTATACCTTTAATTTTGTTTATTTCTATTGTTTTTATCATATCCATAATTAACTACTCCTATAAAAAAAGCCACTATAAACTATAAAAGTCTATACTAGCCCTTTTTTTACTTTCTAATAATATGTTTAATTTTATATATAACAAAGTTACATAACTAACAATATAAATGAAAACCTAGCTGTCTAGCAGAATTAACAAATTATAAATACTAGTTACAAATATATTTTATCACAAATCTAAACTTTTACATATCAAATATATTTAATTCATCAAGCAATATTTTAATTTAATTAGTTGGAATAACACCAATACCAATATAATCCTAATTTTAAAACCCTCCAAATTAAGTATATCTAATTTAGCATTTTTAACTTCATCGCAATATATAGTTGCATTAATATTTTTTAAATCAATCACGCTAAATTTTATTTTATGCTTTTCTTTAACTCATCAATTAATAAATTATAATTGACAATCAGATCTTTCTTTTTTGATTCGATAAATCTATTTGTACAATTTAAAGCATTATCATTAAAATATAGTTTTACTTTAGCAGATTCAAAAATTAGTATATTTTTTATCTCTTCACTTTGATTTCTGTAAAAATCACTAGCTAAATCAATTAATCTTAATGATATGGATATCCTAATTTTGTAAAGTTCTACCTTTCTATTGTTTTTAAATTCAAGCCATTTAGAAAAATATCCGCCAATAAATACGGTTATAATCAAAGTGATTAATGCTTGTATCACGGTATTATTTGAAAAATCCTTGTCCGCAAGTTTTAATATCAAGTCATAAATAAGATAACCGATAAATGCAAATAATCCCATACCAATAATTATTGCTACAATACTATATATCCAATATCCTTTTTTATTTTCCATGTTTTCCTCCAATCAATAAAAAAACTTATTAAATAATTAAGATTTGTATTTAATATAACTATTATAGCATTTTATTTACACACCGAAGTCTTTATTTTAAAGGGAGTAAAAAGAATGTTATGAAAATTAAAAAAATTGTGCATTTTTTGTAGACGCAGGTCAACTTACATGATATACTTGTTATAGTAGACGCAGGTCGAATTGAGAGGTAATAATATGTTGAAGTTAGGAACCGTATTTAGTGGTATTGGTGCTATAGAACAAGCGTTAAAAAGAATGAATATTAAACACGAAGTAGAATTTGCTTGCGATAATGGAGACATTGAAATAGATGTGGATTATCAGAATGAAATTAAAAAAATTAAAAAAATGAGATCTACTATTGAAAAGAGAGAATATGCTAACAATTTATACAAAGTAAACTCAAAAAAAACTAATTTTGTTGAGCAATCTTACAAGGCAAATTACAAAATAAATAATGACAATTTTTTTTATGATGTTAAACTTCTAGATGGTACAGATTTTAATGGTAAAATTGATCTTTTTGTTGGTGGAAGTCCATGTCAAAGCTTTTCTGTTATTGGTAGTCGTGGTGGGTTCGAAGATGCTAGAGGAACACTTTTTTATGAATATGCAAGACTAGTAAATGAAATACAACCTAAGGTTTTTATTTATGAAAATGTATTTGGTGTATTAACCCATGATAAAGGTAATACTTGGAAAGTTATGCAGAACATTTTTGATGAATTAGGATATCACTACAAATGGGAAATATTAAATGCAAAAGATTATGGAATCCCTCAAAGCAGAAAGAGATTATATGTTGTGGGATTCAAAAATAAAGGGGATCTTGATAAATTTGAATTTCCAAAACCTAAAAAGTTGGCTTATACTTTGCAAGATTTTTTAATTGAAAATACAAAAGATGGTAACTTAGTTAATATTGATGGAAAATTAAAAATATCTGAAAAATGTGGTGAGGAAGTTGAACAAAAATATTTCTTATCTGATAAACTTAAAAAATATGTACTTTCGCCAGGAACTAAAAACTTCATGCATCCAGAGGCTGAAATAGATTTAAAAGTCGCAAGAGCATTATTATCAACACAGGGAAATACTCATAGGGCAAGTGTAAATAATTATGTGACTACAAATGGGAAAATAAGAGCATTAACAATTAGAGAAACACATAGACTGATGGGATTTGATGATGATTACAAAATAGTAGTTTCAAAAGCACAAGCATATAAACAAAGTGGGAATTCGATAGTTGTCGATGTATTAATTGCTATTTTAAATAATATATATGGAGGCAAATAATGGAAAGAATTAAACATAAAAAATACAAGTATAGAACTGTTAGTCTTTTCTCGGGAATTGGTGGCTTTGACTTAGGCTTTTCTAATGCCGGATTTGATATAGTATGGGCTAATGATTTTGACAAGTATGCTTGTGAAACTTTTAGGGCTAATATTAATGATAATATAGTATGTGGAGATATAAATGAACATCTAGATGAAATACCAAAACACGATATATTAATAGGTGGTTTCCCATGCCAACCATTCTCAACTTTAGGAAAACTAAAGGGATTTGATGATGAAAGAGGAACATTATTTTTTACAATAAAAGAAATAATTACTAAACATCATCCTAAAGTTGTTGTATTAGAAAATGTAAAAAACATAGTTAATCATGACAACGGTAATACTTTTAGAAAAATAAAAGAAGAGTTAGAAGAATTAGGTTATGTTGTATATTTTAAAGTTCATAATACTGCTGATTTTGGCATACCACAGAGGAGAAATCGAGTTTACATCGTTGCTTTAAGAAAAGGATGTTTTAATGATGTGCCTTTTGAATATCCTAAACCTAAAAAATTAAAAACAACAGTTCAAGATTTGCTTGATGAAAATGTTGAAGAAAAATATTTTATTAGTAAAAACATGATTGGAACGATCTTAGGAAATGGAACAAAAGGATATATTGTAAAGCCAACCATTGATATGCCTTTATGCAAGACTTTAACTGCAACAATGCACAAAATGCATAGGGCTAGCCAAGATAACTATTTCACCGACAACACTAATTACGAAAGGCATTGTAAAGAAAACAAAACAAATATAAGAAAACTAACACCAAACGAATGCAGAAAATTACA
The DNA here is from genome assembly GCA_028684255.1 of Bacilli bacterium. Lineage (GTDB taxonomy): Bacteria > Bacillota_I > Bacilli_A > RF39 > UBA660 > CAKOQQ01. The sequence goes on from JAQUGJ010000019.1 coordinate 6,362, forward strand.
AGGATTCCCTAGTGACTGGAAACAAGTTGTTTCCGACACCCAAGCATATAAACAATTTGGCAATGCTGTGACTGTTGATGTTGCTTATGAAGTTGCAAAAAGCTTAATATCATATATTGAAGAAAATAAAGTTTGGGAGGTTTAAAATGCAAAAGAAAAAAGTTATTATTAATGAATTAGAAAAAATTATTGAATATTTAGACGGTAAATCTGAATCTATTATTAATTTGATTAAATCGGATCCAAGCTGTTCATACACTTTATTTCAAAAATATATTTCACACTCTGATTTAATATCATCTGGTAAAAGAGCTGGCAAGGAACAGTCAGTTGATAGGAATTATCTTTATTATTTATCTAATGAAAAAATGTTTGAAATGGAACAAGAAACTGAAATGGAAAGTGCTAAACAATCAAATATAGGTGTTCCAGAGGAATTCTATAAAGTGCTTGGAATTCCGAAATTGGAGAGAAGAATTGGAGCACAAACAACTCAACATGAACATCCGGAAATAAATCATTATGCTGATGTTTATCTAGTAAACGATACTATGAAATACTTTACTATTGACTATACTAAAAAAGTTTTTGAAAAATTAGGAAAAGAAGTAAATTGGGATTTTGATAAATTTGTAGTTGATTTTACTGATAATGATTTTACTCCTATTAAAATATCGTGTGCCATTCATGGTATAGGAATAGAAAGTGATACTGAGTTTCATAAACTTAGAAGAAATATATTTAAAACAGATTCGTTTATATGTTTGGTAAAAGAAAATCTAGATACAAGAAAAAAAGAACTATATATTCTATTAGAAAAGAACCCTATATTCTTTACAATAATAGGTGAATCTAATAAAGCATGGGAAAACTATTTAAGTCTTAAAAATATTAAAGATCTTCAAAAGCTTACAATGGAAGATAATCTTTCTAAAGAAGATGTTGAGAAGAGTAGAAGTCTACAAGGCAAATGGAAAGATATGCTAGCTGCCGAAATGATGAACTATACAGCAACTGAAAATGAAGTCTTTTGTCCGTTTACATATATAACCTCTGATTATAGCAGTTTAAAAACCCTATATAGAGCTTCTCATATTAAAGAGTTTGCAAACTGTGATCCAAATGAAGCTTATGATATTAACAACGGGTTATTATTGTGTGCTAATGCTGATGCACTATTTGATAAACATTTAATAACTATTGATGAAAATAAAAATATCATATTTTCCTTTCTATTGGAACATAATGCAAAGCTTAAATCAGAATTAAAATTGAATAATGGAATATTTACTACTGTACTCAATGATGATAGAATGAAATATATTGAAGTTCATAGAGATATATTTATGCAAAAAGAAGTATTAAGAAAACTTGGTCAACTTGACGATAAGTTAGATGAAAATGATGAAGATGACTACAATTCATAGTCATCTTTTCTTTTTTCCTTTTCTTGCGAAAATAACTTATGAAATTGTTCACTTGCTTTATCCATTTCACGACTTATCTTTTTTAACGAATTTTCAATTTCATATTTAGCTGGGAATTTTGCTTTATTAGTGCTACCAGTGAAATAATCATGTAATATCACTTTTCTCATTACTTTCTTATTAGAAAAACTGTGCTTTCGCCATGCTAGGCAAGCAGATGACTTTATAAGATCATCTACATCAATCTTATTTTTTTGGATTGAAGAATCTAACTTTCTATCTTTGGCATGATTAATAATAGAATTCAAAATATAATTGTCCAGATATCTTTCTTTACTATCCAACAAGTCTTTATTGTGATAATTTTCAATATTGTTAGATTTATTTAATTCTACATAGTATTTGTTTAGTTTCTTTATATCTTTATCAATAATACCCTTATATACTCGTAAATTTGAGCTTTTATTATTAAACAAGTATTCTTTTATTTCGTGGGTTAATTTTTTAATTTCATTATTTCTAATTGAATTATATTTAACTTTATTATAATTGTCAGTACCTTGATACTTGCTAACTAAATCACCGAGTCTTAATATCTTTTCTTCTAAGAAAATATCTTTCTTATTTTTTAATGTAAAATTTTTATCTTTAGGATTAAAATATGATTTTAAGTAATCAATGTCTTTATTTGTCTTAGTTAATAGGTTAGTGTAATAATTTCCTCTCTCAATAGATAAAATAACTTGATCCTTTAAATAATTCATTTCTCTTTGGGATAGTTGTCCCTTTATTCTATATGATAATGTATTCTGTTTAGTAACATAATTAGGTTTCTTTTCAATGAAAGAGAAGTGAAAGTGATAGTTATCAGTATCAGTATGTAATGCCACTTGATATGACATGTTACTTATGTTTTTAAATCCACATTCTTTAAAAAATCTAGGCAATATTTCACTTGCCATTTTCTTTTCTAAATCTTCTAATGAAATGTTATCATCGATATAATCATTGTTAAAACTTACTATACCTTTCCATAAATTAGATTTCTTAAGATGTTTTTGATAATCATTTTTTCTTTTATCTATATCTTTTTTAGTAGCATAACTTCCATCTTCTAACACCAAATTAAACTTCTTATTCTTGAGTGTTCCATCATAATAGTCAAACATATTCTCGGCTTGCTTTATTGGATTAGAGTAATAATCAAACATACCATTAATGTTGTTTATCATCTTATCTGATATTTTTCTATTATTCAAAGCTAAATGAAATTGCGTTTTCAAAACAACTTTAGGGCTAGTCGTGGAAATCATTATTCTTGTTCCTCATAAGTTCTTGTAAGCAAACATCCTTATACGAATTCATATTTTCATGGAATCCCATATTAGCGAATAACTGTCTTAATATCTTGTATTGAACATTACTAAAATTACTTAACTTATTCAGTTCCTTAATTGTTTTTTCAAGTAGATTATTAGTATCTTCGCTTAAACCAAGCACATCATTTTTTACTAAACTAGAAATATAATTGTTAATTGATATTTTTTCTTTTTGATTACACAACTTGTCCTTCAATTGATTATACAATGACTCTTCAATTCTAAATGTTACTTTCTTGATCAACATTATCAACCTCCTTCATTCTGATATTTAAATTGTTTTTCATGCTATCTAAAAAATTAACATAGGCATATTTTAACATCTCAAGTATTTGCTCATTCATGCTGATATGATTATGTTTTGCTAGTAATTTAATTCCATCTTTTAAATCTTTTTGAAGTCTTAAAGTAGTTCTTGCATTATTACTTACTCTCGTATTTATTCCTCCTTCCTCTATACTAAATCGGCACTATAATATGTAAATATCTAATAATGAGCATAAGGGAGTGACACCTACAAATCGTTTATTCTAAATAAACATTGATAATTTTTCAGTGTCACAAAATTTCGCACTTGCGAAATCTACCGGCTTTTACTTTTATTTTCTTATATTACTTGGTAATTATTATTTATAATTAGTTGTCATTAGTCTAAAAGTGCCGACTTTCTATTTTTAATTATTTTCGTTTGTTTTTAATGTTTATTGGTAAGGTTAAGGAATGAAATGTTCCTTACCCTTACTTAATTGTAAGCTCAATAACAATTTTTCAAGAGTCCAGATGAACAACAAAGTTGCTCTTGAAAAATTATTATTTATTGTAATTTTTTTGGAATAGTTAAAAGCCCTAATTTGTTTTTTGAAATATTATCAAGTCTATTTTCTTGTTTAATTGGAATCATTTTTATTGCTCTATAACCATCTTTAACATCTTCTGGTTTTATATTGAATAATTGCCCTTTTTTAGTATTGATAACTTCAAACTCAATATAATCGACATCATAAAGTTCTTTAAGTTTATTAACATAGCTGGTTGCTTGATCGTGTGTCTTTTCATTACTACAAAAGATTAAGAATCTTCCGTTTTCTAATTGAATATTATATAGCTCATCAAACATTTCTTTTTGAATACATTCATTATATTCATTGACAAATGATGATCTAAAGTTAATTTTTTTAATAATAATATTTTTACCTTCACCCTCATATTCAATGCTATCTATGTATCTCATAAACATATTTTGCTTCTCTACTTTTGACATTTTATTATATTCATGTAATGGTGATAATCCAAAGGCATCATTATTCTTTATCCACTCGAATCTTCTAATATCTCGACATATCATTATGTTTTCATAACTGAAATCTATTTTTTCATTTATTTCTTCTTGTTTTAATTTATCTTGAAGATTTTTAATTCCTGATTCTATAACTTTAGATTCTTCATCAAATTCTTGTAAGTTTATAACTTCATTCAAGTAAGCTTGTCTAAGTCTATCTTTTTTATTTTTTAAAGTTTGAATTTCTTTTTCAAGTTTTGGTATAGGATTTTCTAATTTATTTAAAAGTACTGTTGCAAACTGATTTTTAATCAGTGAATCAAATTCAGTTAATTGCATTATTAACGGAACTAACTTAGACTCAATATTATCCTCTCTGACATAGTCATTACAATCACAACATTTATAATAAATGTATCTATGTTTCTTTTTAGCTCCTGGAGCTTTGCCGGCCATTATTCTTCCACACTTAGGACATTTAATTTTTTGTAAAAATAGATATATAACATCTCTCGTATAATTACGACTATTTTTGCCTTTTTGACTTTGGCATTCATACCATAAATCCTTAGTAATAAGAGGCTCAACAACATCTTCATATAAAACCGGTTTCCCAATTGTTTTACCATCAACATAATCGCCACGATAGATTACATTATCGATTACTTTCATTATCATGCCATCTCGCTATTTCTTATTCAAAGTTTTCTCTTGATTAAATTTAGTAGCAATCTTTTGATATGAATAACCAGTACTATATAATTCAAAGATTTTAATAATGACATCTTTAGTAGCTTCATCAATAACTAATCTCTTATTATCTCGTTTATAACCAATTGGAGTTATTCCTGGTATATGACCACCTTTAATAGCCCCGATCATTCCAAATTTAGTTCTTTCACTAGTCCTCTCAATTTCAAGTTGCGATAATACCGTTAACATTCTTACAAAGAATTTACCATTAGCAGTATCAGTATTTATATCATCTAAAGCACATTCTAATATACAATCGTATTTATCAAATTCTTTGATTAGTTTTTCTAAGTCGGCAACACTTCTTGTCAATCTATCAAGTTTATATGAAACAATAACATTTATCTTTTTATTTTTCATATCCTCTATCATTTCTTGAAAAGCTGGTCTGTTAGTGTCTTTTGCACTAATTCCCGCATCTTCATATACTTTATAGATTTTATAACCACGATATTTGCATAAATCTTCTAATTTTGTTTTCTGCTCACCCAAACTAAAACCTTCTCTAGCTTGATCTTCGGTAGATACTCTAATATAAATTCCTGCAATCTTTTTATCATCAATCATTGAACAATCTCCTTTCTACAAAAAAAGAGGCACAAAAGTATTAAGAATTAATACCTTTGACACCTCTTATTAAGATTCAATATTATTTTAAATTTGTGTATTTTCATTACATCAACCTCCCCCTAAAAAGGTTTACTGCACTTCTTGGCTTTATATAATATCACTTTTTTAAGAAATGTCAATCTTTTTGAATACTAATGGCTCATCACTAACTATATCTAAACCACATATATTCTTTAATTGTGATTTTGCGTTATCGATTATTTTCTTAGCTTCTTTCTCACTTAATACCCAATTATCCAAACACGATTTAAATATCTCAGACAAACTTTCATCATTATTTTCAAAATATTTCTTATAGAGAAATATTTCAAATACTAGTTTTCTAGTAAGTTCTTCTTTATAGTAGTTTCTCGATTCTACTTCGTAAGTCATTTATACCACCAAACCTTTCATACCAGATTTTAAGATTTTTTCTAAATCTTTAAACTCGTATTGATTGTTAAGATTACCTAGGAAGATATTATTACTATCATTGAATACTAGAAATACCAAGTCATTAATAATAATCCGATGTGGCTCAATATAGACTAGGTTAGTTCTTTTAACTCTTCTAATACTACCATTGATATATTTAGCCTTTGTCTGGCAAAAACTACATATCACATCTACCTTTCTTTGAATATTAACATCAATCTCTAATTCTTCTTTTGTTATTTCCAATTTCATAATTTACCTCCTTTACAACAAAAAAATCAATTAGTGTTTAACTAATTGATATCTATTTAAAGTCTTCAAATATAAAATTTCGACTTTTTATCTTAATGGCAGGGGCAGTAGGAGTTGAACCCACATTAACGGTTTTGGAGACCGTCATTCTACCATTGAAATATGCCCCTAAGTAATTTAAATAATATCATATCTAACGAATCTTTTCAATAACATTTAAAACATTTACACATATATTGTAATAGGTGATATCTATGTTAGTTGCACATACAACAAAGGAATTGGATCTACTAGCTAGGCTTATGAGAGCTGAAGCAGTTGGTGAAGGTAACTTAGGAATGCTGATGGTTGGCAAT
>JAQUGJ010000119.1:0-3053 GCA_028684255.1 Bacilli bacterium
AGAACTAGATGCCATTACTGCACTACTAGATGTTGTCAATAATTTTTTTATAACTGTTTTTGAATTTAATTCGGCAGTACTAACTGTAAATGCTGAAGTAAAAGTTGTGTCACTTGTAGCAGTCCTAGCAATATAGAAAGCACCATTATCGGTTATATTAACATTTCTTACTTCTAAAATTAAGGTGTATTGAGTATCCGGTAATAAATCAACAGCTGCTCTTTTAGAAAACAATTTTAAATAACTTAATGAAAGATTAGTTCTATCCCATTCCAATTTTACCCAACCATCTTCTAAAGGTGTTGCTCTTTGAGTACTAATATTATGTACATTGTCCCAAAAGGTTGTATTTGATAGTGGTGTTGACCAAGAGTCATATGTAAGTTTATTATTATTATTTGCCACCATTTGACTTGTAAATCCATCAACATAATAACGGCCGGAAACATTATCATAATTCATAACAATTTGTGTTCCTAATCCGTCTTTACCACATTCTATTTCAGTGAAGGATAATTCTTTCATTATACAAAATGAATTGTTATATTCTAAATAATCATAAATATAAACCTCACCTGTTGGTTTTATTGCAATTTTTCCTCTATCAGGATATTTGCCACTAAAATCAAAATCATCAGGTATTGTTGAATCATCATTAAAATCAATAATTAGCTCTGAAGCAATTACTTCTCCTTCAATCGATTTATTAGAATAATAAATATTCGCAGCTTCTAATATTCCTACTGAACTAGCATGTGCACTTTTATTTTGTGAATCCCTTACAATATTCATTGTTCTAGGAATTGCAATTAATGCTATAACAGCAAGAACTGAGATTACCGCTAATAACTCTATTAATGTAAAACCCTTTTTCAAATATATCACCTTACTATCTTATTAATTTATCGTATAAGATTAATTATTTTTTTCATGTAAATCTTTGTAATGGTTAAATCTTTCAATAGCATTTTTTTTATTTTCATTTAATAATTTTTCATAATTATTTGGGTTAATAGCTTTTAACATTGAATACCTTGTTTGACTTTGTAAAAATTCATCATATAAATCAAAATCAGTATTAATGCTATCAAGAGTGAATTTTTTTGTACGTGGATTATAACTAAAAATTGGAAAATAACCACAAGAAGTCGCTAATTTTTCATTTTCAACACTTTTACCCATTCCGCCTTTTATTCCATGTTCTATACAAGGTGAATATGCAATTATAATAGAAGGACCATTATATTCCTTTGCCTCTTTTAACACTTTTAACATTTGATTCATACTAGCACCCATACTTATCTGTGCAACATAAACATGTGGATAAGCAAGCGCTATTCTTGCTAAATCTTTTTTATTTTGAATTTTACCTGTCGATGCAAAGGCTGCTACAACTCCCTTAGGACTAGCCTTAGAAGTTTGTCCTCCAGTATTTGAATAAACTTGACTATCTAATACTAAAATATTAAAATTATCGTTTGTTGATAAGATATGATCAATTCCACCATAACCGATATCATAAGCCCAACCATCGCCACCTACCATCCAGATTGTTCTATTTATTAAGTAATCTTTTAATTCGTTTATTTCAACAGGTGTTTTATTATAATCTAATTTTTCATAAACTTCTTTTGTAATATCATAATTATCCATATTGTCTATCCAAAGTTTGAATAGTTCTTGATTTGGATTATCCATATTTTTTTCCATGATGTTTTTAATTCTATTTCTAATTGTCTTTGTTGCAATTAACATACCATATCCATATTCAGCATTATCTTCAAATAAAGAACTTGCCCATGGTAATGAATATGCTGTGCTAGGTGCACTTGCACTATAAATAGATGAACATCCAGTCGCATTTGCAACTACCATTTCATTTCCAAATAGTTGCGTTAAAACTTTTAAATAAGGAGTTTCACCACAACCTGCACATGCTCCATTAAAGGCAAACTTTGGTTTTACAAATTGACTGTTTATTACATTGGTTGGATTAATTCCTTTATCTTTAATATTATTATCTAAATAATCAAATATCTCTTGTTCTTCTTCATTTAATTCTTGAAACTCTAAAGCTTTACCCTTAGGTGCTGGACAAATAGATATACATAAGCCACAGCCTGTACAATCAGCAGCCGAAATCGCTAATACATAATGATATTCTTTCAAAGCCGGTAAAACTGGTTTTAAGCATCTTTTTTTGATGTTTTCTGGCAAATCCTTATATTCTTCCTCATCAATTAAAAACGGTCTAATTACACTGTGAGGACAAACAAAAGCACATTGATTACACATTATGCAATTTTCTATAATATGTTTTGGTACCACATTAGATATTCTTCGTTTATCTTTATTGCTTAAACCTGGTTCAAAAGTACCATCTTTCATATTTAAAAATTTAGATACTGGAATATTATTTCCTTGTCGGTTATTTATTAATTTATATAACTCATCTTCAGTATTATCATCCAGTATATATTCTTCTTCTGGCAAATTGATTTTTTCTAAATAATCAGGTGCCTGTTCAATGGCTTTATAATTTGATTCTACAATACCAGGACCTTTTTTTCCATATAGGTTTTTAGCATATTCTTTCATATGTTTTTTTGCTGTATCATAATCCATAATATTGCTTAATTTAACAATGATACTTTCCATAATTGTGCTTATTTTATTTGAAAGACCAATTGATTGTGCTAATTTATAAGCATCAATAATATAAAAACTAATGTTTCTATCTTTGATGATCTTTTTGATTTTCGGACTTAATTCTTGAACAATTTCTTGTGAATCTTTATTTGTATTTAAAATGAATATTCCATTATTATTTAGGTGTTCTACAATTTCAAAATTATCTAAATAAGTATCTTTTGTACATACTACTAATGAAGGTTCTTGAACATAATATGTACTCCTTATAGGATTGTCTGAAAATCTTAAATGTCCTAAAGTAATACCTCCCGATTTTTTAGAATCATATTGGAAGTATCCTTGAGCATATTTTGATGTATAATTTCCAATTAATTTTATTATTGATTTAGAAGCACTTACCA
>JAQUGJ010000020.1:0-12766 GCA_028684255.1 Bacilli bacterium
AAGGAAGAATTCGTAAATATTACGAAGAAATTTGTCTAACAGAACAAGCTTTCGTTAAAGATGGAGATCTTAAAGTTTCAGCATTCTTAAAAAATAATGATAGTAAAATCATTAAAATGGTTCGTTACGAAGTAGGCGAAGGAATACAAAAAAGAGAAGACAACTTTGCTGAAGAAGTAGCAAAACAAATAGAAGGAAAATAGATGTATTACATCTATTTTTTTTATAATAAAAACGTTCATAAAGTAGCAATCTACAATAGAACGTTTTCTTTTTCTATAACATCAAGACAATTTTCGATTAAAATGTTTTTAATATTTTGATATTTATTCATACTTATTGCAAAGGTGTAGGTTATCTTATCTGCAAAATATTTATCAGTTTCAAAGTCTTTAAGTAAATTATCAATTATTTTTATCTTGTCAAAATTAAAAATTATTTCAATTCTAATTCCTTCTTCTAAACTTATTATTTCGGTTTTTTTAAGTGCATTTGATAAACTATTAGAGTAAGCTCTTACAAGGCCACCCGCACCTAATTTAACACCACCAAAATATCTTACAATAACACATAATATATGATTTAAGTTGTTTTTTTCAAGTACATTTAACATAGGAACGCCAGCAGTACCAGAAGGTTCTTTATCATCTGAACACTTCTTATAATTATCAATTATATAAGCATAGCAGTAATGATTTGCATCCTTGTATTTAATTTTTATTTCTTTCATAAAATCAGAAACATCATCAACTTCATCGATTTTAATTAAAAAACAAATGAACTTTGATTTATTTGTAATTGTTTCAAATTCAACATTACTTTTTATTGATAACATTAAATCACCAACCTAATTATAACCGATTATATATTTTAAGACAATATGATATAATAACAATGGTGATATTATGTTTAAGGGAAAACTTTCTTTAGTCCCGACTAAACCGGGCTGTTATCAAATGAAAAACTCAGATGGTATTATTATATATGTTGGTAAAGCTAAGAACTTAAAAAATCGTTTAACTTCATATTTTACAGGTACCCATAATTACAAGACTTTAAAATTAGTAAGCGAAATAAAAGACTTTGAATATGTAGTAGTATCAACTGAAGCTGAAGCTTTAATCCTTGAACTTAATTTAATAAAAAAATATGATCCTAAATATAATATCTTATTAAGAGATGACAAAAGTTATCCTTATATTGAACTAACTAAAGAAAAAGTTCCAAGATTAAAAATAGTTAGAAATCTAAATCGAAAAAGAAATAAAACATCGCTATATGGTCCTTATCCAAATGTTACTTCAGCAAGAAAGACCGTTAATTTATTAAATAGAATTTATCCACTTAGAAAATGTAAAACGTACCCTAAGAAACCTTGTTTATATTATCATATCGGACAATGTTTAGGATATTGTGTCAATAATATTGAAAATAATATAATCGAAGAAATGAATAATGAAATAATCAAATTTCTAAAAGGTGATGAAACTTTAGTTGCCGATAAACTAAAAAATGAAATGAATGTTGCAAGCGAAAAAATGAATTATGAACGTGCTTTAGAATTAAAAGGATTGTTAGATGATATTTCTTTAATTACATCTAAACAAAAAGTTGAAATAAGAGAAAATGCCGATATCGATGTTTTAGGATATTATTCTGATAATAATTATTTAAGTATACAAGTATTTTTCATTAGAACTGGCAAGATACTTGAGCGCCATTCTAAAATAATAAACCTTGTCGATACTATTGAAAATGAGTTAACAAGATATATTGCTAAATTTTATCAAACAAATGTAATTCTTCCTAAAGAACTACTAGTACCTTCTATCTTAAGTGCTGATTTACTATCAGAACACCTTAGAATAACCGTTAAATCACCTTTAAAAGGAATTAAAAAAAATATAGTCGAAATGGCTAATGATAATGCTAAAATAACTTTAAAAGAAAAAATTGAACTAGTAAAAAAGGATGAACAAAGAACCATTGACGCTAATAATGAATTAAAAGAATTATTAAATTTAGAAAAATTAGATCGAATTGAAATATTTGATAACTCTAATTTATTTGGAGATTTTAATGTTTCAGGGATGGTTGTTTTTATAAATGGAAAAGAAGCTAAAAACGAATATAGAAAATATAAAATTCACATTGATAAAAATGATGATTATAAGACTATGGAAGAAGTGATTTATAGAAGATATTTTAGAGTTTTAAACAATAATTTAGTAAAACCAGATTTAATAGTCGTCGATGGTGGTCTAGGACAAATAAATGTTGCATTAAAAGTATTAGAAAGTTTAAATTTAAATATTAAAGTAGTAGGATTAAAAAAAGATAAACATCATAATACTAATACCTTATTGACCCCAGATCCTATTGAAATAAAGAAAAACTCAAATTTATTTCATTATTTAGAACGTATGCAAAGTGAAGTTCATAATTTTACTATTAATTATCATAAACAATTGAGGAGTAAGGGCGCTTTAGAAAGTATACTAGATAATATTGAAGGAATCGGGAATGTTAGAAAAAATAAATTGCTTAAAAAATATAAAACTATTACTTCATTAAAAAAACTTTCTATTTCTGAACTTGAAACCTTATTACCTTCTAAAGTAGCACAACAATTATATGTTTTTTTACATGAAAGCCAATAAATATTGGTTTTTTTCTTTATTTATAGTATAATTTATATGGTGGTAGCATGGGAAAAATAAAAATCATGGAAGAATTACTTGCTAATAAAATAGCCGCTGGTGAAGTTGTTGAAAAATGTGCATCAGTAGTTAAAGAATTAGTTGAGAATAGTATCGATGCACTTAGTTCAGAAATCAAAATTGAACTTATTGATTCTGGTACTAAAATGATAAAAGTTACCGATAATGGTAAAGGTATGGATGAAAAGGATGCCTTACTAGCGTTTTCAAGACATGCTACAAGTAAAGTCTTTGATGAAGATGATCTATATCAAATTACAACTTTAGGGTTCAGAGGTGAAGCTCTACCAAGTATCGCCAGTGTAAGTGACATAATTTTAAAAACATCAACCGGTGAAGTAGGTAATATAATTCATATAAAAGGTGGTAAATTAATAAGCAATCAAAAAGGAGATGCTCGAAAAGGGACCATCATAGCAGTAAATGATATATTTTACAATACACCAGCACGTCTTAAACATTTAAAAAGTTTATATTCTGAACTATCTAATATAAGTGATTATGTATCTAAAATTGCTCTTTCCCATCCTGATATTAAATTCACATTAATAAATAATGAAAGTGTATTACTAAAAACCGATGGTAGAGGCGAATTGCTAAAGACAATAAACGATATATATGGTTTAGAAATTACTAAGAAAATGATTGAAATAAAAAATGAAAACAATGATTATGAAATAAGTGGTTATATAAGTAAACCAGAAATCCATCGTTCAACAAGAGCCCATATGATTACAATTGTCAATGGTCGAGTTGTAAAAAACATGGATTTAAACAGAGTTATAAATGATAGTTATCACGGTTATAAACCGGATAATAGATATCCTATTACTGTTATAAATATTGAACTTGATCCAACATTAGTAGATGTAAATATACATCCAACAAAGATGGATGTAAAATTTAGTAAACTAGAAGAACTTCTTGATTTGATTGATAAAACTATAAAAGAAGCCTTAAAAGACAAAAATTTAATTCCTACTTTAGAGTATAAATCAGAAGTGCCTTTTAACGATTCGTTTACAGAATCTATTTACAAAAAAACTAATTATGAAGAAATAAAATTAGATTTAAATCGAGTTGAAGAACTTAATGAAGAAATAGATATTATTGAAAATAATATAAATGTAACAATCGATACTGAAGAACAAAGTAAAGAAATATTAAAAGAGCTTTATCCTGTAGGACTAGTACATGGAACTTATATAGTTTGTCAAAATGAATTAGGAATGTATCTAATTGATCAACATGCCGCTAAAGAGAGAATAAATTATGAGTTCTATAAAAGAAAACTTGGAAATCCTGATAATACAAGTACATCCTTATTAATACCAATTACAATTGAATTGACAAATAGTGAATTCATAATCTTAAAAGAAAATGTTGAAATACTTAAGAATATGAATTTTGATATTCAAGAATTTGGTATTAATTCAGTAATTATAAAATCTCATCCTTTGTGGTTACCAAAAGGTTATGAAGAAGAAGCAATAAGAAGAATCATCGATTTAGTTATATCAATTGAAAAAAAATTTGATATTGAAAAATTCAATGATTCTTTAGCAACAATGATAAGTTGTAAACTAAGTATAAAAGCTAATAATAACATAACATTAAAAGAGATGGAAAACCTGATAAACGACTTAAGAAAATGTGATAATCCATTCAATTGTCCGCATGGAAGACCGACGATTGTTACATTTACTAATTACGATTTGGAAAAATTATTTAAAAGAAGTGGATTTTAGGAGGAAATATGAGAAGAAATAGAGGAGTAAAAGGAACAGTAATATATTTATCGGTTATAGGACTTGTACTAATTACATTTGTTGCATTTTTAGATGATATTTATTTTTTAATAAATGGGAATCCAACAAGTAATTTAACTGATAAAAAAGATGAGGAAACAAAAAAAGAAGCCGAAGTAATTTGGAGTGGAGTTTATCAAACAGATGATGGAAAAATTTTAAAAATTTATAAAGCAGATGATAATAATTTAATTGTCACTACAAATAAAGAAACTTCAAATGAAAAAGTAACATATAAAATTAATAGCGAAAATTTAAAACAAATATCATCGTCTAATAATACTCAAAAAATAACTTATCAAAATAACGTCATAACAGTTGAAAACAAAGACGGTTTGATATATGCAGGAAAATATAACAAACAACAAGAATATACAATGATAAACTATTTTAATGATAATTTTGGTGATGATAAAGTTATTCTGTTTAGTAAATGGAATGGAATTTATAGCAATGATAACTATACTTTTAAAATGTATCAAATAGGTGATTCGCTAAAAATTAAGATTGAGACTGATACTAATGAATATATTACTTGCAATATTGAAGAAGAGAAAGCTATTTGTCAAACAGAAACAGGTAATTTTGATTTAATAGTAAATGAAAATAATGTTTCAATAACTGGAATATATAAATCCCAAGCAATAACAGGTAATTATAATAAAGGGTCAGCTTATTCGATGGAAGATATTGTTTTAGACGACATGAAAAAGGGTTAATCTCTTTTTCTATTTATAAAGAGGTGTAAAAATGAAATTAAACGAAACATTTTTCTATACAATTAGAGAAGATGTAAAAGATGAAGAAACAGTAAGTGGTAACTTATTGGTAAGAAGCGGAATGGTAAAAAAAACAAGTGCTGGAATTTATATGTTGATGCCTTTAGGATTGAGAGTTTTAAACAAAATTGAAGAAATTATAAGGGATGAAATGAATTTGTCAGGTGCTTTAGAATTAAAAATGCCTAGTCTTATATTAGAAGATATTTATATAAACTCAGGAAGAAGAGAAGCTTTTGGTAGCAGTATGTTTGCGCTCAAAGACAGAGCTTTAAAAAATTATGTTTTAGGCCCAACGCATGAAGAATTATTTTTAGAAGCAGCTAAAATGAAAATTCAATCATATAAAGATATGCCTTTTAATTTATATCAATTTCAAACTAAATATAGGGATGAAGCAAGACCAAGGTATGGATTAATTCGAACTAGAGAATTTACAATGAAAGATGCTTATTCTTTTGATAGAGATTTAGAAGGATTAGATGTTTCTTATCAAAAAATGTATGATGCTTATAAAAACAGTTTCGATCGATTAAATATTGATTATCGTATTGTTACTGCTGATACAGGCGTAATGGGTGGTTTATTATCAGAAGAATTTCAAGCTATTACAGAAATTGGCGAAGATACAATTGTATTATGTGATAAATGTAATTATTCTTCTAATCTTGAAGTAGCAGAAGTGGTTACTTCAAAAATAGAAAAAGAAAAATCAAAAGAATTACAAATAATTGAAACAAAAGGTGTTGAATCTATAGAAGAAATTGTTAATTTTTTAAATATTGATATTAAAAAAACAGTTAAGACTTTAGTATATAATATCGATGGTAAAATAGTTTTTGCACTTATTAGAGGAGACCGAGAACTAAATATTACTAAATTAGGTAAATTATTTAAAGCTATCAATATTGAAATGGCAACCGAAGAAGAATTAAAACAAGTG
The DNA here is from genome assembly GCA_028684255.1 of Bacilli bacterium. GTDB lineage: Bacteria > Bacillota_I > Bacilli_A > RF39 > UBA660 > CAKOQQ01. Next base: position 6,251 of record JAQUGJ010000020.1, read on the forward strand.
GTAGATGCTGATTTTGGTTCATTAGGACCTATAGGTATCAATACAACAATAATAATTGATAATGAAGTAAAGTATATGAGCAATTTTGTTGTAGGCGCTAATAAAACTGGATACCACTACATAAATGCCAATTTAACCTCTTTTAAATACGATATTGCAGGAGATATAATAAATATTCAAGAGAACGATATTTGCCCTGTCTGTGCTGGTAGAATCTACTTTAAGAAGGGAATTGAGATAGGAAATACTTTTAAATTGGGAACAAAATATTCAGAGAGTTTAAATTTAAAATATTTAGATCAAAATAATATTTTAAAACCAGTTGTAATGGGTTCATACGGAATAGGACCAGCAAGATGTATGTCGGCAATTGTTGAACAAAACAACGATGAATTTGGAATTGTATGGCCAAAACAAATAGCGCCTTATATGTGTGCTATTGTAATCATAAATATAAACGACAACAATCAACTTCAATTAGGAAACAAGGTATATGAAATGTTACAAAGTAATAATATTGAAGTTATTTTAGATGACCGAGATGAAAGACCAGGGATAAAATTTAAAGATATCGATTTAATTGGTATTCCATATCGAATAGTTATTGGGAAAAAATCTAATGACAATATTGTTGAATTTAAAGAAAGAAAAAGTAGTGAATCAAAAGAAATCTTAGTAGCTGAAATATTAAACTATTTAAAATAAAAAGAATAATAATTATTCTTTTTTTTCGACATTTTTTACTCTACTTATAGTAGATAATAAAGATGGTGATAATATGAAAAGATACCTTCCCTCAATTATAATAGCACTTATATGTGCTTTAATGATGACTAAAATAATCTTCGATCAATATGACGATAAAGAAAACATTAAAACCATCTTCAATTCTGAAACAATTGTCTATTTATTGCGAGTTGGAATATTTAGTAGTATGGAAAGTATGGAAAAAAATTGTTTAAACTTAAATTATTATATCTATAGTATCCAAGATGATAAATACTATGTCTATGTAGGAATAACTGAAAATATAGAAAATTACAATAAAATTGCAAGTTATTTTAAAACGTTAGGGTATGATAATTATAGAACAGAAATTAATATCAAAAATGATGCTTTTATTGAAATTTTAAGACAATATGATTTGTTGTTAAAAGAAACTACTGACAATAAAATTATTGATACAATTTGTAGTCATGTTTTAAGCAAGTATGAGGAGTTGGTAATGGTTGAAAATTAAGGATTTGCCACTTGAAGAAAGACCAAGGGAAAGACTAATCAATTATGGGGTGGATTCTTTAAGTAACGAAGAATTAATTGCTATTTTATTAAAAACAGGTACAGTTAATAATTCTGCCAAATCTTTAGCGCAGAATGTACTTAAAAATATTGATAATATAAATAATGTAAGAATCAATAATCTAATTTCAATTAAAGGTATTGGTATATCTAAAGCTTGTACCATAATTGCATCTTTAGAATTAGGAAAAAGATTAAATAATAAAGTTTTAACTTTAAAAAATAAGTTTAATAATCCTAAGATAATCTTCGAATATTATCAAACTAGACTAAAAGATATCAAACAAGAACATTTCTATGCTATTTACTTAGATAGTAAAAACAAAATAATAGACGATAAATTATTATTTATTGGAACAATAAATGCCTCTTTAGTCCATCCTAGGGATATTTTTAAAGAGGCATATCTTTTAAATGCTACTTCAATAATTTGTATCCATAATCATCCTAGTGGAAATCCCATTCCAAGTAAAGAAGATATGTTACTCACTAAAAATTTAACAAAGATTGGATTATTAATGGGAATAAAAATGATAGATCATATTATAATTGGAGAAAATAATTATTATAGTTTTTATGAAAACAAAGACATATCGTGAAAAATATATTATAATTAATATAGGTGAATAATATGTATAGAAAAAATAATAAAAGTAAATATATGATATTAATTATTATGTTTACGATTTTAGTAATTATAGGACTAATAACTTTAATAATGAAAGATGACCGAAAAATAGGTCGAATTGAAACTTTTTTGAAAGATTCAACTTTTTTAGTAGGTAAGGTTGTTTCGGCTCCTTTTAATTTTATAACGGATAAATTTACCGAGATTAAAGAAAAAAACGATATTTATGATAAATATCAGAATATGAAAAAAAAGTATGAACAAACAGCTGTATATTTATCTAAAATCGATGAGTTAGAACATATTATAAAAGAATTAAAAACTCTTAATAATATAGATTATACGACCGCTGATTATTCTTATTTAAATGCAACAGTTATGAGTCGCGATGTTGGTTTTTGGTATGATACTATAACTATTAATCGAGGGAAAAATAATGATGTTAAAAATAATATGGCCGTTATAACAAGTAATGGTTTAATTGGAAAGGTAGTAAATGTAACTACTTTTACAAGTACCGTTAAACTATTATCGAGCAATGATTTAAATATGAAAATATCAGTTAAAATAAAAATTGATAATGATTATATATATGGATTATTAACTGGTTATGATACAAAATCTAAATGTTATATCATCGAAGGAATTTCATATGCCGGTGAAATACCTGTTGATTCAGTAGTTACAACAACAGGCATGAGCGATGTTTTTCCAAGTGGGATTTTAGTAGGAACAGTAAAATTAGTAGAAACAGATAACTTTGATTTAGCCAAAATAATAAAAGTAAAGTCAGAGGTTAACTATGATCAACTATCATATGTGACAGTTTTAAAGAGGGATTTAAGTGATTAAAATAGTTGTTTATTTAATACTTTCTTTCTATTTAGAAGGAATAATAAGCACAACTACAAATATGTCTACTAATTTCTTTAATCCATTATTTACTATTAGTGCTCTTGTATTGATTTATAGATTTTTTGAAAAACGAGAAAAAAATTATTTTTTATTAGCGTTTATTATTGGACTACTATATGGAATATATTATACAGATACATTTATATTAAATATGGTTATATTTTTCTTATCAGCAATTTTTATCAAGTTTATTAATATTTATTTAGCCCACAACCTATTAAGTGATATTGTCAAAGTAATTTTAACTATTATATTTTATCGTATAAGTACATTTTTAATATTATTTATAATTGGTTATTTAAATTTTGATTATAACCTTCTATTTAAAAGCATTTATTCGTCACTGTTATTAAATATCATATTTATTTTAATATCATATTTATATTTTAGGAAAAAAGAGTTCTAAAAAAACTCTTTTATTATAGTATATAATAGGTGATAATATGAGCGAATTAGATAGAATAAGAAACAAAAAAAACAAAAAACCAATCAATATAAATTATAGTAATTATTTAATTAAAGTATTTGTAACAATCATTCTTTTTTTATTAACGATTATTGTTTTAAAAAATAACGATTATTTGAAAAAAGGCTTTTATAATTATATTTATGAAGATAATATCTCTTTTGCTATGATAAATAAAACTTATAAAAAATATTTTGGAAATATATTTCCATTAAAAGAAATGGAAACTGAAAAAGTATTCAGTGAAAAATTAGTTTATAGTAATAAGAGCCAATATAAAGAAGGTCTTAAACTAGAAGTTGAAAATAATTATTTAGTGTCTAATCAAGAAAATGGTTTAGTAATTTTTATTGGAAATAAAGAAGGTTATGGGAATACTTTAATAGTCCAACAAACTGATGGAGTAGATGTTTGGTATGGAAACTTAAAAGAAATAAATGTTAACCTTTATGATTATGTTGAAAAAGGTAATTTACTAGGAATGACAGAAGATAACAAACTATATTTAGTATATAAAAAAGACGGTGCTGTTTTAGATTATAATGATAAATTTTAAAATTCATTTTTTATATTACATGTTTTTAATGTTTGTCATAATAACAGGTAACTTTAATAATTACATAATTTTTACATCAATCATTCTTTTTCACGAACTAGGGCACATTATAACTTCACTTTTGTTTAAATGGAAAATAGAGAAAGTATTAATTCTACCTTTTGGATGTATTACAATCTATAATGTACTCTTAAATGTAAAATTAAAAGAAGAATTTCTAGTTGCTATAATGGGTCCGGTTTTTCAAATTGGACTTTCTTTTTTTATTAAAGATGAAAAATTTTTATATATGAGTAAGGCAATTCTTTTATTTAATTTAATACCTATATATCCTTTAGATGGTTCTAAAATATTAAATACTTTATTAAATAAAATATTTCCATACAAAAAAAGTCATACTATAAGTACAAATTTATCATTTTTATTACTAATTATTTTTCTAATTCTGGTAAAGAATAACTTATTATTAATGTTATCATCAATATTTTTATTATTTAAAACTATTGAAGAATCTAAAAATCATAATTTTATTTTTTCAAAATTCTTATTAGAAAGATTACAATATCAATTTAATTTTAAAAAACAAAAAAATATAAATGATATTAAGTATTTTAAAAAAGATTATCGTCACCTTATAAAATACAATAATATTTATGTAACTGAAAAAACTTATTTAAAAAATATTAAAAAGAAGTTTATACCTTAAATGTGTTTGACTTTCTTATAAATATATGTTAAAATTCTATACTGTGTAGGGCTATTCTACAACCGCACTAAAAAGGTTTAAAAACTTATGTTACCTTAAAGGCGAGTCTTAGAACGAAGGAGTGAAAAAAATGAAGGCAGTTATTGAAACAGGCGGAAAACAATACTATGTTGAAGAAGGAACAATTTTATATATTGAAAAACTTGATCAAGAAGTTGGTTCAGAAGTTGTTTTTGACAAAGTATTAATGTTAAATGGTGTTACAGGACACCCATATTTAGAAAAAGCTTTAGTTTCAGGTGAAGTATTAAAAAACGGGAAAAGTAAAAAAATCTTAGTTTTCAAATACAATCCTAAGAAGAATTATCGTAAAACTCAAGGCCATCGTCAACCATATACTAAGGTTGAAATCAAAAAAATAACAAGTAAATAACATGATAAGAATTCAAGTTATAAAGGATAAAAGTATTAATAAAGTAAGAATCGATGGTCATTCTGATTATGAAGAAAGTGGCAAGGACATTGTATGTTCTGCTGTATCTTCAATAGTTATTACTACTGTTAATGCAATATTAAAAATAGATAAAGACAGTTTAGAGTATGTTCAAGGTAATAATTTAATAATAAAAATCAAAAAACATTCTGAAGTTATAGATATATTAATCTCAAATATGTTGGATATGTTATTAGAACTTGAACAACAATACAAAGAACATATAACAATTAATGAAAAATAAGGAGGTGCCCTCTATGAAATTTATGATTTTAAATATTCAATTATTTGCGCATAAAAAAGGACAAGGATCTACTAAAAATGGTAGAGACTCAATAGCAAAAAGATTAGGTGCAAAAGCAGCTGATGGTGAATATGTAAGTGGAGGTTCAATTTTATATCGTCAACGTGGAACAAAAGTTTTCCCAGGCACTAATGTAGGAATCGGAAAAGATGATACTTTATTTGCTAAGAACGATGGTTATGTTAAATTTGAACGTTTAGGAAAAGATAAAAAACAAGTAAGTATTTATCCAGAAGTATAAAAAGTTGTTAACAACTTTTTTTTATGGTTTAATCGTTGATAAAAAAAAATAAAATTGTTATAATAATAATAGGTGAAATTATGGAAATATTTATACTATGTATTAAAATTTTTTTTGTTAGAATAATAGATGTTTCTTTGGGAACTTTTAGAGTAATCAATGTAGTTAAAGGTAGAAAAATATTTGCCAGCTTTGTTGGTTTTATAGAAGTTTTAATTTGGTTTTTAATTGTTAAAGAAGCTTTAAATACTGAAGTAAATAGTATATGGATAGCAATCTCTTATTCTTTAGGGTTTGCAATGGGAACCTTTATTGGTGGATTATTATCTGATAAATTTATTCGTGGTACTTTAAGTCTTCAAATTGTCTTAAGTCAAAATGACGAGAAAGTAATTGATGAAATAAGAGAAAATGGTTATGCTGTTTCGGTAATGAATATTAAAGGTCAAGAAAAAGAGAGATTTATGTTATTAATGGAAATAGATAAAGAACATTTAAATCATCTGACCACCTTAATAAAGCAATTGGATCCAAAAGCCTTTATTATTGTAAATGAGACAAAAATGGTTCAAAATGGATTCATAAAGTAGGTGTAATATGTTTGTAGATGAAGTAGTAGTAGATTTAGAGGCCGGTTCTGGTGGAAATGGCTGTATGGCTTTTAGAAGAGAAAAAGGTGTCCCTATGGGAGGACCTTATGGTGGAAATGGTGGTCGTGGGAGCAACATAATATTTAAAGTTGATGAAGGTTTAAACACACTGTTAGATTTAAGATACAAAAAAGTAATTAAAGGCAATAATGGTGGAAACGGACTTGGAAAAGGAATGCATGGTTCTAATGCGATAGATGTTATAATAAAAGTACCATTAGGAACAGTTATAACTGAGGTTGAAAGTAATTTAGTAAT
>JAQUGJ010000021.1:0-12632 GCA_028684255.1 Bacilli bacterium
TGTCCATTCATAATTGCTCTTTCAATTGGTGCTCCACCTCTTAAAAGTGGCAATAAAGACGAATGAACATTAATGCAACCTAATCTTGGATAATCCAATATTTGTTTAGGTATTATTTGTCCATATGCACATGTTATTATTAAATCTGGTTCAAGATTTAAAATTTCAATGAAATCCTCTCTTATTTTCGTTGGTTGTAGCACTAAAATTTGATGTTCAATCGCTAATTTTTTAACCGGCGGTATAATAATATTACCATGGCGATCTTTTTCCCTATCCGCCTGACATACGACAGCTCTAACTTTATAATTTTCTAAAATTCCTTTTAAAACAACCGTACTAAATTCAGGAGTTCCCATAAAAACTATTTTAAGGTCTTTTTCAACAATTAAATCTTCTAAATTCATAGTATCACCTATTCTTATTTTAACATAAATATTAGTTTTTTGTTATACTTTTAAAGGATTTATATCTATTTCGACAGATACCCTATTATTTGTATAATGATTGTTAATATATTGTAAATATTCTATAATTGTATCTAACTTCTTATATTTTAAAATTATTTGAAGATAAAAATAATTATTTATTTTAGATCTATTACCGAAAGTAGGTCCTAAAATAATTATGTCTTTTAAATTGTTTTTTAAATATTTACTAATTTTATTTCCTTCATTGATTACAGTTTGATAGTCTTTAGAAACTATCTTGATTGAAGTAAGATTAATAAATGGAGGATATTTTAATTTTTTTCTGATTTCTAATTCGCAATTATAAAATCCTAAGTAGTCGTGATTTTTAGTACATACAATACTATAGTGTTCAATATTAAATCCTTGAATAATAACCGTTCCTTTTTCACTACTTCTTCCAGATCTACCAGCTACTTGTGTTAATAATTGAAATGTGCGCTCACTACTTCTAAAATCCGGAATATTTAAAGATGCATCACCATTGATGACTCCAACTAAAGTTACATTAGGAAAATCTAAACCTTTAGCAATCATTTGTGTACCAATTAATATATCTGCTTCTTTATTGCTAAAACAATTGATTAAATCCTCATGAGCACTTTTCTTTCTAGTTGTATCAACATCCATTCTTATTATTCTCGCATTGAAAAGACGATTTAATTCTTGCTCTAATTTTTCAGTACCCATTCCAAATTCATCAATATCTTCACTTTGACATTTTGGACAAATTGTTGGTTTTATCTTTTCATAATTACAATAATGGCATTTCATTTTATTGCTTTTTTTATGATAGGTTAAAGGAATATCACACCTTGGACATATAGAACTTTCACCACAATTATGGCATGTGATAACAGTTGAATAACCTCTTCTATTTAGTAAAATTATAACTTGTTCTTTTTTTTCTAAACATTGGTTTATTTCTTTTTTTAATTTTTCGCTTATTATTCGATTACCTTTTTTTATTTCATCTTTCATATCGATAAGCTCAATAGAAGGCATCATTTTGTTTACTCTGTTTTTTAAGGTCAATAATTTATATGAACCTGTTTTAGTTTTAGTAAAACTTTCAATAGAAGGAGTAGCACTTCCTAATATCAATGGAATGTTAGATTTTTTGGCACGATAAAGGGCAACTTCTATTGCATTATATCTTGGGTTATTTTCTTGTTTATAAGTATTAGTATGTTCTTCATCTACAACGATTAGGCCTAAATTGGTAAATGGTGCAAAAATAGCACTTCTAGCCCCTATAACAATTTGAACTTCTTTTCTAAATACTTTACGCCATTCATCATATCTTTCACCATCATTTAAAGAACTATGCATAATAGCAACATTATTACCAAATCTTTTTTTGAATATTTCAACAATCTGTGGTGTTAAACTTATTTCAGGAACTAAAACTATAATTTCTTTACCATTTTTTAAAACCTCTTCCATTATATGCATATACACTTCTGTTTTTCCAGAACCTGTAACACCATATAATAAAAACGGTTGATATTCATTTAAATTATCGCATACAGTATCGACAACTTTTTTTTGTTCACTATTTAAAATTATATTATTTTTTTCTATTTTAATGTCTTTTTCAAGGCGATATACTTCTACTTTATATTCTTCAACTACTTTTTTATCTATTAAAGTTTTTAAACTTGATTTTTTTAATATTTCATTTTTAAGTTTATCTTCTTTTAACAATAGATCGATTATATCTTTTTGAAATTCATTTTTAGGAACATAATCAAAATCTATTAACTTGATATATGAAATATATTTTTCATTTATTTTACATCCTTTTTTAGCTTTTAAAGCTTTAGGTAGCATAGTTTGATAACAACTTATTAAGGTTGCTAAAGTTCTTCTTTTTAAAAATTTACCTAGTTCTAACATATCATCATTTAAAACTGGTTCCGAATCAACTAAATCAATGATTTCTTTTAATTCCATATCTTCTTTTTCTTTGATATTTAAAATAAAACCCTCTAGTTTTTGTTTTCCAAAAGGAACTAATACTCTAATTCCTATTTTAGCCTTTTCTTTAAATCTCTCTGGAATTAAATAGGAAAAAGTTTGATCAATACTTTTGGCTTTTATTTCGACTAAAACTTCTGCTACCATATCATCACCTTCTTAATTATACCAAACAAATGTTTTTTTGTCTATATTGATAGTTTTTAAGTCTGACTGAATTTTTTAAAAAAAATTATCAATTTTTTAAATCTTTAAGACCTTTTTTTAGCATTTCAAACCCATAACTTTTATAATTTTAAATATATGTTATATTCTAACTGGTGATTGTGTGAAAAATAAATTTATTGCTTATTTTATGAAAAGAGTCAAACAAAAATATCCAATTTATGATAAGGTTACACTTGATAAAGTAAAATATGGATTAGAATCATTATATTTATTAATTAGTAAATTACTAATTATTATTCCTCTTGCACTTATATTAGATATATTTAAAGAATTTTTAATCTTTATATTATTATACAACTTTATTAAGATGACTTCCTTTGGGATACATGCCACAAAAAGTATATATTGTCTGATTTCTTCTATTATTATTTTTATTGTAATTCCAATTATACTTATGTACTTAAATTTAAATGTTTATGTTAAATTTATTATTTCTATATATAATGTTATAATGATTTATTTATTTAGTCCTGCTGATACTTATAAAAGACCTATTATAAATCTAAAAAGAAGAAGTTTTTTTAAATTAACATCAACTTTAACTTCAGTATTATTTATATTTTTAAGTTTTATTATGAGAGATAATTATATTAGTAATGCTTTAATATTTTCAATATTTGTTCAGACCATTTTAATATCCCCACTTACTTATAGGATATTTAATTTACCTTATAATAATTATTTGAATTATAAAAAGGAAGGAGGGAGTCTATGTTAGTAAAGTTATTAGCGTTTCTAGGAACATTAGGATCAACAGCATGTATGATAGTTTTGATTGATGAACCAGAATGTCCTGAAAGTTTAATTAAATAAACAAAAAAATAGTATATTATTATACTATTTTTTCTTATATTTTATTTTTAAGGTTTGTATAAATATATCGTCTTCTATTTTTGTAATGTTATCTAGAATCCTAGTTGTTGCTATAATGGATTTTACTAGTGGTAAACCATATCCATGACCATGTTCTTTAGTAGTATATCCTTCTTTATCAATTAATTTTAAATTAACTTTACCTTTAACTTTATTTGATATTTCAATATTAAAAGTATTATCTAGATAAAGTTTAATATCTATTTTAGATTTTTCATTTAAGGATGAATCGATGGCATTGTCTAAAAACACTCCAATAACTTTACAAATATTTAATATTTCTTCATCTTTTAAGATAGTTAATTCGACATCCCTTACTTTTCTATCGACATCTAAGTTATATTTTATTTTTTTATGTTTCATTAAAAGAATTTTAGAATAGATTGTTGCTCTTAGTCCACCTTCAGGAATGATTGAAGTTTCATACATTATTTTATCGTCATCATTTAATTTGTTATCAACTATTTTATCTATGTATGCTGTTATATTTTTATCCTTATTTACAATCATATTTCTAACTGTCAGTAATTGGTTTTTATTTTCATGATTACTTATTCGATACACATCAATCATTTTTTCATATTCTTTTAAATTGTGTATAGTATCATCATATTTTGAAGACAATCTAAAATAATTATTTTTCATTTTTAAATTTAAGTATATTATATAACCATACAATAATAAAAGAAAAGAATTAATAGTTACCATATATCCAAATTTTAAATTTTCAAAATACATTGCAAATATTATGTTGTAACAAATTAAAACTAAAATGATAGAATTAATTATTCTGGTTTTTCTTACTCCTTTTGAAAATCTATGTATCGTATTAAAAAACTTATTATAAAACTTTAATTCTGCTAATAAAAGAATATTTAAAAATATTATAAAATTAGAAAAAAGTTTTCCAAAAAAATTAGTTACAAATGTTTCTAAATCAATTTTAGGGAAAACAATAAGAATCATAAAACAAAAGATTATTTCTGCTACTATTGCCCCTGTTTCTACAATAATAGAGGCTATAAAGGAGTCGGCTATTGCTTTTCTATACAACATAAAATGAATTAAAGTAAAGGACAAAACCATTGTGGTTACCTTTAAATATTGATTTACAAAAAAATAGTTTGTAAGAATAACACCTATTAAAATAATAAAAATTAAAAAAACTTTTATATCTAAATTATTTATTTTTTTTAAAGATATTTTATTCCATACATAAAAAACTGATATGGCCATTAGTAAACTAGATATTATATTCGACGTCATACTTGTACAATCCCTTCTTATAACTTTTTGACAACAAAGATATTTCTTCTTCATTATCAAAAATGATAATAGAATTTTTTTTATCTATCGTATGAATTCGATAAGTATTAACAATACAGGATCTATGCGAATATAAAAATCTATCATCTAAAATATTTTTTAATTCATGTAAGCATTTCTTAGTATAGTACTTTCTATTAGGTGTAACTATTATACTATTTCTCGTTATTTTATCTTTTACTATGTAAAGTATATCACTTATTAAAATATTATATATAATACTTTTATTTTCGATGCTAATAACTTGTTTTGTCTTTAATAGCTCTAAAGCATTATTAATAGAATTTTCTAGTCTTTTCTCACAATTATCAAATTTATTAATAAAACTTAAAAAATGAATCTCTTCTCTTAATAATAAAGGTCCTAATTCTTCGTGACCTGTTATAAAGATAATAATACTCTCAAGACTTTTTTTTCTAATCATTCGCGCTATATCTATTCCTGATTTACTTGGTGTTTCAATATCTAATATATATATTCTTGTTGCATTAGAAATAAGGTTTAAAAAATCGTTATCATAATCATAATATTTCATTATTTTATATTCATAATTATTTTTCATCATCACTTTAGTTATTATATTAGATACTTTTTTTACTGTTTCTAAGTTGTCGTCACATACAACAAATTCAATCAATAAAACTCACCACTTATCTTTCCTACTCTCCTAAATAATATCATAGGAAATTTTATATAATTATATATTTAATCGTTTTGTTACAAAAAAAAACTATATAAATAGTTTTTAATTTTCACCTTTTAAGATATTTAATGCTTGACGCATTTTTAAATCATATTTAATCATATCAAGTCCACCAAAAGCAGATATAAATTCTTCTTTAGTCATTTGATATTTTGAAGCCATTGTTTCTGCTTCTTTATCAGCGTCTTCATCTGTAAAATCGATTTTTTCTAATTTAATTATCTCTTCTAAAATTAGACGTGATTTTAATCTTCTAATTGATTCAGGTTTCATTTGTTCTTTTAATTGTTCCTCATTAGAATTAGTAAATTGATAGAATTGCTCAAGTGAAAATCCTTGCATTTTAAGGTTATCTTCATATTGATGAACCATTCTATGTAATTCATCTTCAATCATTACATCATGTAATTCGATTTTTGATGATTCAATTAATTCTTCTAATAATTTATCAACAAACTCATTCTCTACTTGCATCTCTTTGCGTGCTTTAATTGTTTCGCCTAATTCTTTAAGTAGATTTTCTTTATCACTAATTCCTTCCATACCTAAATCTTCAAAAAATTCATCATTTAGTTCGGGAATTTTGATTTCTTTTATTTCATTTACTTTAACTTTAAATACAACTGCTGCTCCCTTTAGATCTTCACTATGATAATCTTCTGGGAAAGTTAGGTTTATTTCTTTTTCTTCGTTTGCACTCATGCCAATTAATTGTTCTTCAAAACCTGGAATAAAAGTATTACTTCCTATTTTTAGTGAATAGTTTTCGCTTTTTCCACCTTCAAAAGGAACATTGTCTTTAAATCCTTCAAAGTCAATAATTGCAATATCGCCTTGTTCAATTTTACCTTCTTTTAATACGTTTTCAGCATATTTATTGCGCATTTCATCTAAAGCTTTAGTAATTTCTTCATCAGTTACTTTAACTGCTTCTTTTTTAGTTTTTAGTTTTTTATAATCACCTAAAATGATTTCTGGTTTTAAAAATAATTTAAATTCTAATTCTAAACCATCTTTATCGATATTTTTTAAAGCTATTTCTGGTTGTGCTACTACTTCAATATCACCATTTTGTTCAAATACTTTTGTATATGCACTGTCTAAACATAAATCAGCAGCATCCATATATAATGATTCTTCACCATATTTTTTTAAAAATACATCTTTTGGTGCTTTACCAGGTCTGAATCCATCGATTTTAGCTTTTTCATTTGCTTTTTCAAATGCTTTTTCTAAAGCATCTTGCCATTCTTTTCCCTCTATTTTTATATTAACTGTTTTTATACTGTCCATAATTAACTCCTTTCGAACATATATAGTATATATTATTTTTGATTTTATTACAATAGTTTACTTTTTGAAAACTATTAATTTACTGAATATATAATTTAAAACTACAATAATAAATTGAACTATTATTTTTGAAATATCATTATTCATTTTTATTAATTTAACTAGGATATACATAATTAATAGATCTATAAAAAAAGTTGTAATTCTAGAAATTATAAATTTAATAGCTTCTTTTGTTGTTTCTTTCTTATTGGTTTTGCTTCTGAAAACAAAAAATTTATTAGCGATATAGGCAAAAGTTACTGCGCATATCCAAGATAAGACATTTGCTAAAATAAAATAATAGTTGTTTTCTATATCAAATACTCGTGAAAAGATAAAATAACTTCCAATACTTACTAAAGTAGTTAGACCTCCTACAATAATATAATTTATGATTTCACGATATTTTTTATACAAATCCTTAATTTTTTTCATCAAAATTACTTTCTTTTTCAATATAAATCGGTCTGTTTTTTATTTCAGTGTACATTTTAGCAAAGTACTCACTTATTATTCCTAAACATAACATCATAAGACCTGAAACTAAGAAAATAATTGTGCTTAATCCAGACAATAATGATATTGGATTACCTATTATTGATGCTATTATTATCGTTATTAAAATAATAAACGAAACAAATAAGAATACTAGCCCTAATGTTGTTGTAAACATTAAAGGAACGGTTGAGAAAGAAGTTATCCCATTTATTGAATAAAATACTAAATCAATAAATGACCATTTAGTAGTACCTGCTGTTCTTTCAATATTTTCTTGTTCTAACCATTTAGTATTAAAGCCTACCCAACTAAAAATTCCTTTAGAAAATCTGTTATATTCTGCTAAAGATAAAACGGATTGATACATTTTTTTACTCATCATACGATAATCCATTTCACCATCAACTATTTCTATTTTAGACAATCTTTTCATTAGCTTATAAAAATTTTTAGAAAAGAAACTTCTAATTATTTTTTCGCCTTTACGGTCAACTCTTCTTACTGCTACTGAATCATAATCCTCATTTTTAATATAATTATACATTTCAACTATTAAGTTAGGATCATGTTGTAAATCTGCATCAATTATAACAGCATAATCTCCACTAGCGTTTTTTAAACCTGCGTAGATTCCTGCTTCTTTACCAAAGTTTCTAGAGAAAGAAATATATTTTACTCTTTTATCTTTAGATGCTAATTTCTTTATAATTTCTAATGTATTATCTTTAGAACCATCATTTATATAGATAAATTCAAAATTAGTTTTTACTATTTTAGCAATTCTACATATTGCTTTATCAAAACTCTCTATTACTTCGCTTTCATTATAACAAGGTATTATTACTGAAATTTTTTCCATTTTTACCATCCTTTACAGCATTAAATATAAATATTACCAGTGCAATTAAAGATACTGCTAGTCCAATTTTTTTATATGGTGCTTCATAAGTTATCTTTATTTCATAATCACCTTTTTTAATTTTAAAACCGATTAATCCATCATTAACTTCTTCATAGTCAGTTAATTCACCATTTAGGTAAATTTTATAACCTAAATCATATGGTACTTGTAAAATGAAATAACCATCTTGAGCACTGATTGTCCCGACTATATTATCTCCTTTTGTTAAATTTTTATCAATAGCAAAAGGAATAATTTTTTGATTTAGTTCATTTTTATCTAAAGTATAAACTTTTATATTAGTAATTTCATAATGTCCTTTTGAAAACAAAATATTCAATATATCATTATTATTATATAATAAATAATCGAATGTATAGTTTTGATTATGATATTTCCAACTACTACATGTAAGTTTATTTTTAACACCATTTATTGTAATTGATGTATCTGCAACACTACATTTTTCAGAATATAACATATCAAATCTAATAAAAAGTATTTGATCGTCACTGATATTAGTTTTAACTTGCATAGAACTGCTATCTTTTATATTGAAATAATAGATTCCATTTTTATATTGCATATCAGTATTATTAGTTACTATTGAATAATCTAACTTTATTTTTTCAACTTTGCTATCAATAGTAGTTTTTGAATTTTTAACAACAGCACTTTTCATTATATGATAGATATTATCAGGATAATTTAATTTGTTATAATCTTCTATAGTAGTTGTTTCTGTTGTTATATATCCAATTGGATAACTGTTATTGCTTAAATATAATTTAGAGTTATCTTGTTCTTGAAGTAAAGTATAGTCACTCCCTAATTCATAATTACTAACTATATATTTAACTCCCATATAATTATTAAACAATAGATTATCTGAAAAACTTGTAATTGATCTATTACGGTAGGTTATTGGATTATTAAATACATCAAAATAAAAACGATTATATTTTTTATTAAAGACTGATGAATAAAGGTTAGTAGAATTATAATTTATATTGTAAATATTATTAACATTTAAAGAACTATCAATTAAATTACCAGTGCGATAAATTGAATCATCAATAATTGTAACTCCTAAATCTTTTAATTTATCTTTTAATACTAACTCATCTTCTATATTAACCTTTAAAGAAAATACAAAAAGAAGTATGATAGCAATATAAATTACTTTTTTATAGTATTTATATATTATTAATAATATGAAAGAAAATGCTAAATCATAATAAAACGACACTCTTGAAAAACTATCAGTAAACCAAGATAAAATAACAATAAATAAAATTGCTAAAAGTACTTTTTTGTATTCAAAATTTGAAATATTTTTTATAGATTCTGCACTTAATAACATTACTAAAGGTATAAAAGGAATAAATACTTTTGTGTTTAAATATAGAGTCCCATTTAAAATATAATTAGTAATGGGCATTGTAAGTAATAACAATATTGATATTGCTAAAAACTGATACTTTTTTTCTTTAAATAAAGAATTTAATATAAATAGGAGTGAAATTGCAGTTAATCCCATTGAATAGCCAGAATATGTTAATGTATTAAAGCTAAAATTTGGAACTAATAAATTAATTAAATCAACTTGAGTAGTTGAATCTCTTCCATTTAATAAGGTATAAACTACTGGCAATAATATTATTGACGCCATTGAAATACCAATTATAATTGGATATAAAAATTTGAATCCTTCTTTTAAAAACTCTTTTAAAGATAATTTTTTTTGTTCTAAATAAACAAATATTCCATATATGACAATTGCTACTAAGGCACCAACACTGAAAAAATAATTAGTCATAATAATCAAAAAAACTGATAAAGTTAATAACCACTTTTTGTTTTCTTTAAAGTATTTATCTACTCCCATTAAAGCCATTAAAATAAAAGGCATATAACTTACAAACATAATGTGTCGATGTGAATGAAAGATAATTGGAGAAGCACATAAAAATATCATGGTTGCAATAAAACATGTGGAACTACTATAGTTTCTACTTTTTAACCATTTATATAATAATATGATATCTATGATAACTATTAAAATAGAACTTATCATAATATAATCTATCATTTTAACAAATGGAAATAAGTAAGATATTAATATAACAGGATTTAATAATCCATAGTATGCAAAATAATAGATATTTTGCCCACTACCTAAATTAAAAGCATAATCAGGTAATAAATCAAAGGTATCATAAAACAATGTTCTAAAATACTCGGGGATAAAAAAATGTTGATTAGACCAATCTAAAGTTGATCCATAATAATAACCACCATTAGTAATTATGAGAACAATAAGTAATAAAAATAATGTTAATATACCTATATTTATCAAATCTTTTTTTTCCATCTTTACCTCTTTATGCTAAAAAAAGCACTTCCGTGCTTAAGCTATCTTAACTACTTTTACTGAATATTTGCCATTTTCGCTTTCAACAACACCAATTTGACCAACTTTTTTTCCTAGTATTGCTTTTGCTAATGGAGATTCAAAAGATATCTTATTTTCAAACGGATCTGCTTCTTGAGATCCAACAATAAGATAAACTTCAGTATCTGCTTCTTCAACATATTCAATTGTTACTGAACTTCCTATGCTCACAACATCTTTCGCTTGTGGAGCAATAAGAATTGCATTTTCGATTAAATATTCTATTTCTTGAATACGGTTTTCTACCATTGCTTGTTCGTTTCTAGCTGCATCGTATTCAGCATTTTCACTTAAATCACCTAAAGATCTAGCTTCTTTTAAAGCATTTATTACTTCAGGACGACGAATTTGTTTTAATTCATCTAATTCTTGTTGTAATTCGCTTAATCCTTCTTTAGTTAAGTATATCTCTTTAGTATTTGACATAATTTCACCTCGTTTAAATATTTATAACTACAAAATGATACTATATATTCAGAGTTTTGTCAACTCTTTTTTAATCTTATCATATCATACGGAGATACGGTATTTTTTATTCTTATTTTTACTATTTGTTTAGGATGTTTAACAATATCTATAAGGTTATCATCCTCATCATATATTTCATCAATTGTAATTGTAAAAGTATCAATCTTTGGACCAAATACTTCTACTACATCACCTTTGGAAAAATAATTTCTTTGTTCAATCGTTACAATATCATCTTTTTGTTCTAATATCAATCCAACAAAATTTTGATTGGTTGTTTCTTCTCTACCATTATAATATTGACAAGTTTCAGAACAATTATTATCAAAAAATTGTACGACAGCATCGCGATTAGCACAATTCCTTAATATTCGTTCATAATCTTCATTGTATTCATATTTTTCTTTATTGTTAATATATTCATCTATTATTTTACGATATACACTAACAATTGTCGCAATGTAATAAATTGAACGCATTCTTCCTTCTATTTTAAAACTTCTTATTCCCATATCAATCATTGTTGGTATATGTTTTGCTAATGAAAGGTCTTTAGAACAAAAAGTGAATTTTTGATCACCTTTTAATTCTAACTTCTTTTCATCTAATAAATCAAAATCCCAACGACATACTTGTGCACATCCACCTCTATTAGCATCTCTGTCTGTAAAAAAGTTGGATAATACACACCTTCCACTATATGAAGCACACATTGCCCCATGAATAAATGTTTCTATTTCAATTGGAACTTTTGTAATTATCTCTTCAATTTCTTCTTTTGATGTTTCTCGACCTAAGACGATTCTAGTAATCCCCTCATTTTTCCAATATTCAGCTGCTTCATGGTTTAAAGTCGATTGTTGTGTCGATAGATGAAGTTCTAATGAAGTGTTTTCTTTTGCTAATTTTATTACAGCTGGATCACTTACAATAATAGCATCAACTTGTAATTTTTCTAACTCTTTTAGATATTCTAACAATTGATCAACTTCTTTATTGTGAAGAATAATATTAACAGTAACATATACTTTTTTGTTTAATTTATGTGCGAATTCAATTCCTTCTTTTAAATCATCAAGGGTAAAATTTATTGCATTAGCCCTTAAACTAAACATTGTTCCACCAACATATACAGCATCTGCGCCGTATAATAATGCTACTTTTAATCTTTCTAAATCACCTGCTGGTGCTAATAACTCTGGTACTCTCATTTTTTCACCTTATATATTGTTTCTTTATACAAAAATCCCTTATTGTTATATTTCTTATTTATATATGTACTATCATTATTTTTAAATGCCTCTAATACTTTATCAAAGTCTTCTATTAATAAACTATTTAAAACAAAATATTCGATTTCTTCTAATTGTTTGATTTCTTCGATTCCATTTAATA